>CAYVML010000234.1:0-3229 GCA_964452475.1 uncultured Dehalococcoidales bacterium | reverse complement strand
TTGTGATTCAGACAGTAAAATCAAAAAGAATACTCCCCCCTCGCTTTTGGCGATTTTAAGAATTCCCTGGCGAGGTCTGCGCGGATGTTGGGCACCCAACTAGGAGCATATGCTTATCTTGCCTAAGGGTGGGCGTAGTTAGGCTATCTTTGCGAAGCGATATGCACCTTAAGTGTGCACTTGTTAAAATAGACTATGGTTTTTTTCCCTATCCTCCTTTGAATTTACCACGCCTTTTAAATCCCTTTATCCACTTTTGTAATCTCAATCTGGCCCTATCGTTGAGCTCTGCTATTATCTCTGTGTAGTCGTCTAAGTCAAATACAGTAAAATAATTCTCTGAGTATACTATCACACTATTTGTCCCCATTTGTTCCTCAGTTTTCAGAGACGATATGGTCTTATTTGCCAAGGCATTTAGATGTTTTTTATTCAGGTAAAGCTGTATAAGACTATAGGTCAGCAATGTAAACATCACATGTGCCTCAATTAGAGATTTATGCGGGGAGCTGAATTTGTTAATAATCCAGAATCTCTTTACCTGACGATGTCTTTCTTCTATCTGGGTCCTTAATCCATATAACTGAAAGGCCTCTGTGGCATCTCTGGGTTTAAAGGTTGATGACAACCCCCAATATCTCACGGAACCATCAGAGCCTTTAGTCCTCATAATAGATGTATAAAGAGCCAGCTCGCATCCTTGCCATATATCTACATCTTCTACCAGAGTTACCTCCTCTGTATATCTTATCCCCTCTTTGGTATAGCTATTATATCTGATCCATTTATAATCAAATGATTCTGCAATTCTTATTGGCTCTGTCAGTGCATCCATATTAGACCTTAATGGCATTAACACATCAGAGCCTAGAGTCCTTTTTACGTAAGTGACAAATTCAGCTGAAATAAACCCCCTGTCAATTATTAAAAGCTTCATAACTCCGTTGCCCACTGCCTCTACAAAATCGCCTACCAATGCCTTGCCCTGAACTAATTCATCTGTATTGCCAGGGCCCCACTGATAACCTGCAAATATAAAGCAGTGTTCATCTGTGCCAATATGTAGTAGCTCACTCAAGGCGTAACAGGGATGATACTTTACAGCCTTTTTCTGCTCTTCGGTCATCTTGCTCATATCAATCAATTGTCCGTGTTCATCAACAGGCATCCTTACTGCATCGTTATAGTTGTCATTTTCCGGAACCACAATGTGGGTTTGATCTAAGAGAAATATGCCGTGCTTATCAAATCCCCTATTTGTCCTTATGAATCTCTGTACATCACTGTTGTGCCAATTCCTCAACTTGAGTGGGTCAGTATCCTTAAAGAACTTTCTTGCTGTATCATGATGTATGGCAGAGCTGCGTTGCTTCCTGTTCTTATTATTAAAACCACCACCATTACCGCCTACATTGAATTTTACTCTCGACAGTACCGCACCACTTCTCAGTATCCCGGGTAATTGAGTAAAGGCAGAGGTGGTGTGCAACTTCATCTGTACCTTACATGCCAGAAGAAACCATAGGGGCACCTCTTCCTTCTTCCGAGCACTTGGATAACTGGCACCACATATCTCAAAAAACCTCAGCCCCAAGAGAAATGCAAAGAATCTGTCCTGAAATGTCCAATCGGCAAGGTCTAGGTAATCCAAGCGGCCATCCTTTAGATCATTTAAGACCTTAATCCTATTTTCCTCATAAATAATAGGTTTTATACTCTCTCCACTCATGGATAACTCCTCGTAGTTGCAGATTTAACTTTCTCCAAGAGTTCATCTATCTCTTTGTTTATCCTTCGTATCTTAGCCAGTGTTTCTTGATAATGTTTGTACCTTCTGGCCTTCTCTAAAATAACTACAGCATCAGCCCTTTTAACCATTACTATCCTTTGTCTGCCATCTTTATTGACAGATAAGGCAGGGTATGGGCCATGCCTCTGTCCTGTGGCACATCTGCAATTACTCTTACCGCATCTTCTAAACACCTCATGAGGTAAACCATGAACCATGGCTCTTCCATGTACCAAGCTAAAGATATACTTCGTTCGTTTCTTATTCAGTATAGATAGTTTCTGACGTACTGCACTTATATCAATTTTTTTCTTGACCATATCCATATCTTATATATAATATATTTTACTATATATAAGATTACAACAAAAAAATTATTCCCAAATAAAAAAATTTAAAATTTTTTCATAAAATCTTTTGGGTGGGCGGTATCGCAGCAAAATCAATGGGTTGCGATGGGTGGATTATATCGAAAAAATAGTGTCTGAATTGCAATGGATAGGGTCACTTTTTCAGGGTAGGAAGAAGACCGTGAGATGGATTGATACCCTTCAGGGTTAAAATTAATACAAAAAACCGGGTGAGAATTGAAAAACCTCGCCCCGGAACTTTCATTCACTTTGACAAGAAAATTACAGAGTGGAGCCACAATATATGCGCTTTCTTACCGAAACGCAGAGTAATGGGCCATAGATCAGAAGGTCATGACGATCGAGATCAGCGGCGCGGTTTAGCGTGTCCGCTGAACCGTATTAGGGTCCTCCTTGATCAGGGGCAATGAGTGTCTTGAACCTTTTTCCTGTTCCACTGAGTGTATTGCCAAGAATTCTTCGGCCTGCCACCGAGTCGATCTTAGTGATCAACTGCTGTGGGCGAAGGTTCTTCGTGCTAGTGTCATAATCAAGGTAACCATAGAGATACTTCATCCAGAAAAAAGAGCAAAACTCAGCATCAACATGGCGGGATAGCCCAACAATGATTTCCAGGAACATATCGTCAAGAGGTTGCCAGAAAGAATAGACATCCCGCGCGAAGGCCTTTACAGGGATTATGTTTCCCAGTTCACGCTCGGATACTTTATAGAGCCAGGTTTCGCCAATCGAAACAGACTTGTGGTGGCTTTGCGCCATCTTGGCCACCCTCATAACTCTGTCCACCACAAAGTCACGCTGAATCGGGTAAATATGCAAATCAAGGTAATTCAGTTCGGGGATCAGAGCCAGGGCTTTAAAGTAAGCAATATCACTCCAAGTGCCGGCTCCAGCGCCTAAACGTACTCCCGGTGCTTTAATCCTTCTGCCGCATGGCGGATGGTAGCAGCAAAGTTTGACACGGAGAATTCGAGGCCGGTGTTTTGCGCCTGGGTGTCTGGTTCCGTAAAAAGCGTGAGGTAATCTGGCCGCAGGTCCTCAATGATCGCCTCAGCCATCTCCCGTAGTT
>CAYVML010000233.1:444-3235 GCA_964452475.1 uncultured Dehalococcoidales bacterium | reverse complement strand
CAACTACAAAATAAAATGCTAGGCGCATCTTGTGACTGGACAAGAGAGTGCTTTACCCTTGATAAAGGACCATGTAAAGCAGTCCGAAGCAGTTTTGTTCGCCTTTATAATAAGGGGCTAATATATCGAGGTGAGCGAATAATAAATTGGTGTCCGCGCTGTCAGACAGCTCTTTCAGATCTTGAAGTCGAACATAAGGATATCATGGGCCATCTCTATTATATTAAATACCCATTAGCAGATGAGGATGGCTTTATTACTATTGCGACCACCAGGCCAGAGACACTCCTAGGTGATACAGCTATCGCAGTTAGTACTCAAGATAAACGCTTTAAAAAGCTAATCGGGAAAAAGGTAATTCTACCTCTTGTAAATAGAAATATTCCGATACTGGCAGATGAGGTAGTGGATCCTGCTTTTGGTACAGGAGTTCTGAAAATAACTCCAGCTCACGATCCAGTGGATTTTGAGATTGGCAAGCGTCATGGTTTACCTGTAATGAATATTATGAATTCTGATGCTACCATGAATAATGATGCTGGACCTTATGCAGGCTTAGAACGCCTTAATTGCCGTAGTAAAGTGTTGGCTGATCTTAAAGATAGTGGTTTACTGGAAAAAGTAGAGCCCTATATACATTCGGTTGGTCATTGCGGACGCTGTAAAACAATGATTGAGCCACGGGTTAGTACGCAATGGTTCATACAGACAAAGCCTCTTGCAGAGGCGGCCATCAAAGTTGTTAAAAATGGAAGTGTTACCATTATTCCGGACCATTTTAGAAAAGTATATTTTGACTGGATGAATAACATCAGGGACTGGTGTATTAGCCGGCAGTTATGGTGGGGACACCGGATTCCAGTATGGTATTGTCAAAAATGCGGAAAGCTGACTGTATCGGAGGAAGATCCAACAGCTTGTAAATATTGTTATTCAAGCGAGATTATTCAGGACCGAGATGTTCTAGATACGTGGTTTAGTTCTTCCCTTTGGCCGCATTCTACACTTGGATGGCCAGATGATACGGAAGACTTTCGTTATTTTTATCCAACATCGGTTATGGAAACCGGCTATGACATATTGTTTTTCTGGGTTGCCAGAATGATTATGATGAGTCTGGAAAATACTGGCGATATTCCTTTTAATACAGTGTATCTGAATGGATTAATACGTGATGAACATGGGGAAAAGATGAGTAAAATGAGAGGCAATGTTATCAACCCTGTTGAGGTAATAAAAGACATTGGTGTTGATGCTCTTAGATTCGCTTTGACTACTGGTACTGCTTCAGGAAACGATATAAATCTTGGTACAGATAGATTAGAATCAAGTCGGAATTTTGCTAATAAATTATGGAACGCCAGTAGATTTATCTTGCATAACTTGGAATCAGCAATACAAGAAGGCCATACGATATCTACCATAGAGCCAAAAGAACTTACTATGACTTTAGATGATCGATGGATGCATAGTCGGCTTAACCGTCTTATCAATAATACAAACAAGCTCATGGAGAATTTTCAATTTGGTGAAGCTGAACAAGAACTTTATGATTTTCTGTGGTCTGAGTATTGTGACTGGTATATAGAATTCGCTAAGATTCGGATACGTTCAGGAAATAATGAAGCTTCGCCTCTTGGTCATCTGGCTAACTCACTTGAAAAAATGCTGCGTCTGTTGCATCCCTTTATGCCATTTATTACTGAGGAGTTATGGCAATGTTTAATAACTTTACTTCCAAATGCAGTTCAACATCCAGCTTCGATAATGGTATCACCATATCCAATTGCTAATAAAGATTTAATCGATTGTGAAGCTGAAAAATTTATAGGTGAAGCTATAGATATTATTCGGTCCGTACGGAATGTTAGAGCTGAATACAAAGTGAAACCAGGTCAGTTGATTGAAGTAAAGATATATACAGGTGATGGTCTTGAAAGTCTCATTTCTTTTCATCAGATAATTGCTTCACTGGCACGAGTTGACCCACTCTCTATTCTCAGTAGAAAAATAAGAAAAACAGATAACAATAAATCAATGGTAATTGTGTTAAAAGAGACAGAAGTGGTATTACCATGGACAGGTCCACTGGATATTTCTTTGGTAAATAATCGTTTGATTAAGGAAAGAAATAGTGCTCAAGCACAGATTGAACAAATTAATAAAAAGTTAGCTGATGATGGTTTCCTCAGCAATGCACCGTCACATATTGTTGAAAAGGAAAGAGAAAATCTACGTAGTTTTATCAATAAATTGAATAGGTTGGAAGCGGAGATCGCTCAAATTGGTGGGAGGACTGTCTGACTTTTTAGCTTCATATATCGATGTAACTGGAGTAAGGCTTTATTAGTATCGCTAGCGATACAGGATTTATCGCTTCTCTTCAAGCGTTGCTTGAAAAGCCAATAGGTAAATTCCCGAAGCTCTCCTATACTAATAGATAGATGCCTGGTATAACCTTTTTCTTTTTGGAAACGACTTAATAATTCAATTTGAGTTGCGCCATAGATCTGAAGGAAGGCATCATCTCTTACTTTGCCATCTCGTGTTAATCCAAGGCTTCTTCTCTTTTTACGAATTTCTCCCATTACCGATAAAACCAGCATTTCTTCTACAAGTATTCCATACAGGTAATTCAGGTAAGCCTGATATTTATCACGTCCAATAATCTCTTTAAAGCTATCTTTGGATAATTCCATGGGAGGTCTGTCAAAGAAAAGAAGGTCAATAAGTTCTTTCTCGGGAATTAATCCTTTTACTTCTTCACATAAACGTTTTGCTAGGAGCAACC
>CAYVML010000233.1:0-434 GCA_964452475.1 uncultured Dehalococcoidales bacterium | reverse complement strand
TAATATTCACCAGTGCTTTTCCATAATCTGACAGCTTCGAGTAATGCCAGGTACCAGGGCTTATTCTCGGCAATCGATTTTTTAAAGTGCTTTATGGCCATATCATCAGCTAATTTCGACTCAATTGAACTAGTCATCTTTTATTCTTTACTCCAAAGGGAAGATACATTTGCTAAGGTCGCAGTATTAATAACATCGTCAAGTTCACACCAGGCTCGTCGTGCTACGCTAACACCGAAATGCATAAAACCTAGATGGCTTATATCATGAGCATCGGTATTAATCACCAGTTTTACTCCCAATTCTCTGGCCCTGAAGGCATGTTTATCATTTAAATCAAGTCTGTCAGGCATAGCATTAATCTCAAGAATTTTATTGTTCTTGACTGCTGCATTAAAGATAGACTCCATATCTAAGGAAATGGGTACCCGTTG
>CAYVML010000232.1:0-3235 GCA_964452475.1 uncultured Dehalococcoidales bacterium | reverse complement strand
TAGCTAGTTCCAAGAATAGATCCTGGATAAGCCGAAGCACCTCTGCTGTCCGTGAATTTGGTCTATCAATCTTATTGATAACTACAATTGGTTTTAATCCTTTAGCAAGAGCTTGACCAAGGACGAATCGGGTTTGTGGCATAGGGCCTTCCACGGAATCGACCAGGAGCAGGCATCCATCAGCCATGTTAATAACGCGTTCCACTTCTCCACTGAAATCGACATGACCAGGGGTGTCTATTATATTTATTTTTACACCACGATAAATCACAGCCGTGTTTTTAGCCAGTATAGTAACGCCTTTCTCCCTCTCCAAAGGGTTCTGGTCCATGATTAGCTCACCCATATCCTGGTTATCACGGAATATCTTGCTTTGCTTGAGCATGGCGTCTACCAGTGTGGTTTTACCGTGATCAACGTGGGCTATAATGGCTATATTTCTTATGTTACTGCGATAATTCATGTATGTTTATTCTCTATGGTCTATCCTTTGTTGAAAGAGGAAGGCCGCATTTTACCGACGAGTAGACTATATGTTAGCAAATTAAGGGTATTGCTTGAAAGCATGGATAATGTAAGCACTAACCACAGCCAGCCCCATTTCTTCGAGCCTTGCCAACTACCTATTCAACTACTTTTCTTCTGTTGTTTCTGTTCGAGCTTTAGTCGCTTCTTTTCCAGCTTTAATTTTTCTTTTTCCAGTATGGCTGTCTGTTGTTCTGCTGTCTTGGTGGCCGATGCTTTTTCAGTGGGCAATTCGCCTTTTCGCCTGTGTAGCCTGGCTATGATAGCTTTGCTGAGGTGTCTACCAAAATAGCCGACGAAACCAGCTGCGAAGGCTATGCCCACCCATTTTAAGACAATCAGTAGTTGATCTGTTTGATTTTCCATACGTTGTCTTACTCTGTAGATTGCACTTCTAACTGATGCAGAAGATGTTTTTCTAGAGTTTGCATTTCAATTTCATCGTTGGCTTGCTCATGATTATAACCCAGGAGATGAAGTATTCCGTGAATAAGCAGCAATGTCAACTCTCTGTCAATCGAGTGCCCCTGTGCAGCAGCCTGTTCTGTTGCCTGGGGGTATGAGATAATTACCTCGCCCAGGTGGGCTGTATCATCGGGAGGGAGGATGAATGGAGGGGCTTCTTTCCCTTCTTCGTTGCCCAGACAGAAAGAAAGCACATCGGTAGGACGGTCTATCCCGCGATAGTCACGGTTTAGCCTGTGTATAGTTTCGGAATCGGTGATGACGATGCTCATCTCACAGGGAGAGGGAGCGTTTTCAAGTTCAAGAATCTGTTGCGCTATATTTCCTACCTTGTCTTCATCGATCAGCTCTCGGAACTCTTCTTTAATAGCGATTTCAATTTCCTCTGACATGCTCAGTTTCCCCATTGTTTATTAAAGTATATTCCCTATCATGCATTCTCAGTGCATTATAAATGGTTATATGCTTTTATTGAAGTTTGAATCGGGTACTTGCTGGCTTTATGTTTACGTAACTAATAAAATAGTAATGATGAAAGTTACTCCCCTCAGACGGCAGTATCTCAGGGTGAAGCAGAAGTACCCTGAGGCGATAGTATTCTTTCGACTTGGGGATTTTTATGAGACCTTCGATGAAGATGCCAGAATTGCTTCACGGGTGCTGGATATTGTATTGACCTCCAGGGAAATGGGGAAGGGACAAAAGGTACCACTGGCAGGAATCCCTTATCATGCTGTGGATAACTACCTGGCCAGGCTTATAAACCAGGGCTATAAGGTTGCCATTTGTGAACAGCTAACCCCTCCAGGCAAGGGATTGGTGGAGAGGGATGTTATTCGCGTGGTGACGCCAGGGACGGTAGTAGAAGCGAACTTGCTTGAAAGCAAGAGCAATAACTATCTGGTCAGCCTGATTGCCGAGGGAGAAAGAGCGGGGATTGCCTGTGTTGATATATCAACGGGTGAGTTTGCTGTCACTCAGTTGTCCCTGGGAGATATTTCCTGTGAACTGGAAAGACTGCAACCGCGTGAGTTGCTTATTCCAGAAGAGGCACAGGGGATTGAGCTGCCTGACTCGCTATTGACCAGCTTGACCAGGCTGGAAGAGTACTATTTTGACCTTGAGATAGCTCGCGATACCTTGCTTGAACACTTTGGTGTAGCTACGCTTGAAGGCTATGGTTGTGCCCATCTTCCTCTTGCTATCAGAGCAGCAGGCGCACTGATTTATTATGTAAAGAAAACCCAGAAAGAAGCCCTGTCACAGTTAACCAGTCTGAGTACTTATTCTACGGATTCCTTTATGATACTTGACGGTCAGACGAGCCGTAATCTAGAACTCTTGAGAGGAGGCAGGTGGGGGGAGAGCAATAACTCGCTGCTCACCACTCTGGATGTGACCAGGACTGCTATGGGAGGCCGCCTGCTAAAGGCATGGCTGGGTCAGCCACTTACCGATATTGAGGCAATACAACGGCGGCAGGAGGCGGTCGCCTGGTTTAATAGCAATACTGTGCTTCGTAGCAAAGTTGTCTCTATATTGAAGGATATTGCTGATTTGGAGAGGATTATCAACCGTATCAGAAATGACAGGGCGTTGCCAAGAGAACTTATTACCCTGAGATTGAGTCTGGAGAAGATTCCTGAGTTGAGCGATTGTCTGGCGGAGGCTTCTCTGGAGTGGTTGAAAGGAGAACTGAAGCCCTGCCAAGATACTATAGCTTTGATTGAAGCTGCTATTGCAGAGGAACCGGGGACATTGGAGAAAGGTGGAGTGATAAAGGTGGGGTTTTCAACTGAGTTGGATGACATTCGCAGCAAATCCAGAGATGCAAGGCGATACCTGGCAGAAGTGGAGCAGAGGGAGAGACAGCGAACAAAAATCAAGTCGCTAAAGGTTGGCTATAACAGGGTTTTTGGGTATTATATAGAAGTTTCACGAGCCAACATTAACCTGGTTCCCTCAGATTATATTCGTAAGCAGACACTGACAGATGCGGAACGTTTTTATACCCCTGAACTCAAAGAATATGAATCGCTTATCCTTAATGCTCAGGAAAAGATACTTGACTTGGAGACCACAATCTTCAAGCAGGTCTGCCAGCAGTTGAGCGCTGCTGCTGAGAGGATACTGGCCATAGCCAGAACAGTTGCACGAATAGATGTCCTCTGTGGTTTTGCTGAAGTGGCAGCAATTTACAACTATATCAAACCAATATTAACCCAGGACAATGTTATAGAGATTA
>CAYVML010000231.1:0-3299 GCA_964452475.1 uncultured Dehalococcoidales bacterium | reverse complement strand
CCCCGTAAAGTTGTTGATCTCGACATCGTCAATCTTCGTATATGAATCACAACTATCGTAGGCATAATGTGACCATGACGATTCATAGAGCGTGACATTAAACGGAATCTCGAAATTGAATGTATCCGTTCCATCGTCATCAATGCTATCTACTGCTAAAACCACCGTTGTAGCATTGGGGTACTTGAAATCGTAAAACTCTATGCTTCCTTGGATTTGCAGATAATTCACACCAATGTGGGGACATATTACCGCTATAGCATCCTCAAGAGTAGTTTTAGTACATGCACCACCATCATAGTCATGCCATTGCATGATTCTACTTGCTGGGGCATATTTCGTATAGTAGGTTAGAATCCAGCCATCTGCATGGATATATACTAAAGGGAATTCTTCCTCAGGAAGACCTTCCAGTTCAACATTTCCAATAATATAAGATTCACCTTCTGAGCTTATTCCTATGAGCGCATCCCGGGCATCATCCAGGTCTATTTGCTTCCCAACGTTGGTGTATGCCGATATCCCTGCCTCTTCGTCAAGGAAATTTGTGCCCTCGCTGGCAGCAGTGGCAAAGGGAGGCCTGATAAGCGAGAGTATGTTGTTGCCTTCGACCTTTGCCCTGATACTCTCATTTGTCGGTGTTAAAACTATAACAAGTACTATAGATAATATAACTATCACTGAAGTTACTATTATCTTCCATAATCTTCCTTTCATTTGTTATCCTCCTTGTAGTGCACCTATTTCACTGCCAACATATATTCATTCAGAGAAATCATAAACATATCAAACTGAGAAACATCGCTATTGTTCTTCTGGTTATTCGTCCTGCCATCTTGCCCAAATTTCTACCCCCCTATTTACCTGGTTTATTTAGCTCCAGGATAATTGCTTAACAAAGAAATGCCCACATAGTATCTAGGCATTTATATATAAAATGATAAACAAACTCGCTACGTAACTTTAAAGGGAATGGACAAAGGAGAAAAATAATAGTATATGGAAGTAAAGTCATAATAAGACTATCTGTAAGCCTAAATGATTGGTTATTAGACTTATTCATCATTAATTCTATTATAGAAGGAAAAATAAATATGTCAAATATTGTCAACTGCAATATTTTTATATTCAATAAAAACTAGATGCTTTGAATAATGCACTTTGATAATATTTTTACATACAATGAAACTTATCTATTGAACTTTCCCCCAGACTTACCCTAAGTAGTTATATCACTCATTGAGTTAGTGCAAAAACGGTTTAGGTTTCTTCAGTTTAAGATTATTTCTGGACTATTTTTTTAGGGGGGCTGAACACAGGCAGTTTGTATTTTTAAATACAAATTTAAATCAATGAGTTTTTCGATGGATCGTTTAAACTTTAATGCTTAGGGTACTGCGCAGGTGATTTGCCCTGCTTCTTGACCAACCTGGGGTACTTAGCTCGGGTTACTCTTTCAGTTATGCTCATTAGTTCGACCTCGTGCCACCATTCATCATCATAATCGAATAAATAGAGAAACTCCCGGCCGCCATACAGCTCAACACTGTCAATCCTGATACGTTTGGCACGTTTAATTGTTCCATCAGTTTCGACGCTGGGCGAGGCATACTCACTATCCCGGTCATAGGGCTTATTGCTTAAAAAGAAGCTGTATTGGTGTTCCTCAAAGCGGTCGAAGGCCTTGAATATTGCTTTATGCAGACTGGATAGTAGCTGGTTCCCTTTAATGTCGATAATCCGCCAGATATCAGGTCTGTCCCTCAGTGATACTTTGAATCGATGAATGAACTGTGTGTCAGTATAGACTGAGGGTCTTGTTGGGGATGACTTCTCTGTTATCTCGCCTCGTTGTCTAAACCCTTTACCTAAACTTAGAACTTTCTGCAAAACATCTTGCGCTACGGCATTGGCTGGGTCGAATTGTACTGCCTTTCTCGCATATTCCTCAGCCTTGTCGATATTGATGGAAGATAAGTAAGCAACTGCCAAATCAGTCAATATATTAGCGTTGCCCGGCGCAAGGCGACTTGCTTGTTCGAGATAGGTTAATCCTTTGGCTACATCACCGCTGCTATATATCGCCCATCCTAATCCTCGTATATATTCACCATTATTCGGCTCCTTATCAATAGCCATCTCAAACTCTCGGATAGCCATTTCCCATCTGGCCTTCATAGAATAGATGAATCCGAGTAGATAGTGATAAGCAGGCTTATCCAGTTTATAGCTGATTGCTTTCTTTATGTGCTTCTCAGCTAGATCAAGCTGTCTTAGTGTGAGGAAGATGTCGCCAAGATAGGCATTTGCATGCTCAGCAGCAATTTCGTTGTCTCCATACCTGATCAGGACATACTTATATATATCGATGGCTTTGTCGTAATTACCCTGTTCGATATGGTCTTTAGCTTCACTCCATATAGAGTAAAGCTCTGGTACCCTGTCGCCATTCATAAAGTCCTCTCTCCAGTACAGAATGTAACTCGATGATATCATATTCAAAGGCAAGAATTATCAGTTTAAGGTATTGCTTACAGCCTCATGAATACAGTGCATATAGTCAAAAGTAGAGATTAGAGAATACAGGGGAGGCCTCTCCCCCTATAGCTTCAGCATAGTCTATAAAAGAGCTGCCTGGAGTATCTATATTCGAACTATCTATACTGTAAACTATACTAGTAATCAGAACTGTCATCGGGTTGTAATCCCTTATAAGGCATGCTATAGTCCTATTATGGCTAATAAAGTCGTAAGTTTTCGCATAGATAATGCACTCTATTTGCAGATAGATAAGGTCAAACAGACCACCGGAGCTTCATACGCTGACCTGATAAAACGTGGTGCTGATATCTGTATACAGGAAATACAAAGTAAGCTTGATGAAATCAATAGACTGAGTGCTAAAGCCAGCCATCTTCGTGAGCTTATAGATAAGAGGGAGGAGGAATTAGAGCAAAGTTTTGAACAACAAACGGCAGAACGTCAAGCGGAGTTAGATAGAGATTTTCAACACAAGAAGGCTATGCAGGAAGATGAACTAGAAGAAGCTCGCAGTAAGCTTGTTAACGTTATGGAGAAGGTAAAGAGCTGGCAAAGTGAACTTGTAAAACTTCAGAAAGAAACTGAAACTCAAAGAGCAGAGAGGGATAAAGTCACCAAGCAGTTATTTAAATACCAGCAGAAGCACAACGAGAATCAAATGCAGATGTACACAATGGTGCTGGCAATGATGGATGTAGCGAATGATATGATGCCAACACTATCCAAAGCTCGAGATATAACCTCTCAGAACAATAAAA
>CAYVML010000230.1:0-3352 GCA_964452475.1 uncultured Dehalococcoidales bacterium | reverse complement strand
CTTCCTAACCTATTCTGTCCAGTTTCAGGGGTTCACTCCAAACTGTATTATTCATAATGGTGGTAAATCGTCGAATAAACTCTTAAAAATGAAACCACTTCCTGATATTAATGGTGGAGATCTTTTAATTTCTGCGTCTAACATGAGGGAACTATATACAAACTTAAAACCCGTTGTTTGTGAGGTTATAGGTGCAAGTCTAAGAAAGATAACGAAAGGAGATACGAAAGCTTGGTGCTAACTCAAGTGAAATATGTTATTTGCCCAGCGCGGCTGAAGTTAATCGTTACCTTGACCACACAATTGACATCAACTCAGGATATAGTAGAATAGTATTAATAGAACAATTGTTGACAAAACAATAATTTATTGGGGGGGGGTAAGAGGTAGAGCTCGTAAATGGGCGCTTGGGCTCTACGGAGTCAATAGCGAAACCGACCCCTTAGGGTCGGTTTTTATTTCAGTGAAGAAAGTAGGCTCCGGGGACTATAAACACGAACAAGACTGGCTACTATGCACTAGGTCGAGTGGTGATTGACAAAGGCATAACTAAAAGGAGGGAAAAGGGAAATGAGGAGAACGGTTGTTAGCGTGATTATAACAATTATATTAATAGGGTTGATGTTGCCTGGGTGTGTGCCAAGAACAGACCTTACTTAGAGCGAGACGGTGGTTTCTGCGCAGGAAGCTCAGATAACCGAACTGACGTCTCGGGTGGCCGAACTGGATGCCATAATTGAGGTAAAAAACGCTCAAATACTAGAGATGACATCTCAGGTAGTTGCCTTAAACGTTTCGCTAGAAAACGAACGGAAGGCACGTAGAAAACAAGCACAAGCAGATGCGGCAAGAGAGAAGGCGGCAGAAGATAGGCATAATGCCTGCATGAGTATCATAAGAAACATATCGGCAGCTATACCGGGCGAAACTGTACCTGGAGTTGACATCACGCTAGATATACCAAAACATCGCCCTGTAGCAGGCTACCTTGAAATGTTTACAGGTACTATAACTTACGCGGAGCTGGAAAAGGCACTTGAGGATGGCGTCAATGTAATAGTCTGTTTTGCTACTGGGAACAAAGGTGGATTTGCTATTGGTGGCTTTAACGCTGCCTAGTAGAGCAATACTTGCCTTGCTCCCTAAAAAACTAGTCCAGCAGTAGTGTTAGACTAAGTAAAGATTGAGGTTTTGTGAGTAGTTCACAAATTAGTATTTTTTGTGATTGGCCAACAGAACATCGGATTGTATTGTAGTATCCGTAGTCAATACGTCCAATCCACCCTACTTGAATATGCTCCTACAGAATAGTAGTATTACGACAGTCGAGTATATGGAAAACAACGGCGCTTCCGCATGATAGGACATCATCGAAATTTTTTACATAAGTGCAAGATCCCAATGCAATGATAAGATAGCACCTTAAACAAAATTGCTAAGAGATTAAGGAGGGCAACAATGATAGAAGGTGGATATATGGGTAAAATGCTAAGGGTAGACCTGAGTAACAGAAAGGTAACGGAGGCGAAACTAAACGAGGATCATCTGAAGAAGCTCGGTGGGCAAATCGGCATCGGCTTAAAGATACTATACGATGAAGTGCCTCCTGAGGTCAGGGCAACTGACCCGCAGAACGAGCTGATTTTTGTTACTGGTCCGTTTACAGGGACACGCGTGCAATCTCCCTCTAACTTCGAAGTAATATCAAAAGACCGTGCCCGTCACAATTGCTTCGGTGTTGCCAACTCCCATGGTTTTTGGGGGCCACGTCTAAAATTTGCAGGATATGATGGCATAATAGTCCAGGGTGTTGCCGACAAACCAGTCTATCTGTGGGTCCACGATGGGGAGTGTGAGATTCGTGACGCCAGCCATCTCTGGGGTAAGCTGGACACCTTTCAGACTGAGGATACTATCAAGAAAGAGGTTGGTCAAGTAAAGGCTTCTGTTGTAGCTATTGGCCCAGGTGGAGAGAATCTCTGCGATGGAGCAATGGTAGAGAACGACCACGGGCATGTTGCTGGTAATGGCAATGTAGGCATTGTTATGGGATCAAAATATCTCAAGGCGATAGCCGTCTATGGGACTGGAAAGGTGCCTGTTGCCAACCCTGACAAGTTCAAGAACTCAGGCACGAAGTGGCGAGATGAGAGCATGGAGGGACCCTATGGATCCGGGTATCTTGGGACAGCGGGAGGAATCCCTCAGATTCATGAGGCTGGTCAACTACCTACCAAGAACCTTACCACAGGTGTCTTCCCTGATTACGAAAAGATATCGGGAAAATACATGAGAGATACATATGAGATGAAACGGAATCCGTGTTATGGTTGCAGTCTGCCACACTGCCACACGATGAAAATAACTGAGGGGCCCTATAATGGATATGTGGTAGAGGAGCCTGAATATGAGGACATGTCAAATCTAGGCTCGAATATTGGATTAAGTGATGCACCAACAATAGCCTGGCTAACCGATTACGTGGATAGACTGGGAATAGATAGTAATAATCTAGGCTCGGTAGTTAGCTGGGCAATAGAAGCCTATGAGCGAGGCATACTTACTAAAGAGGCTCTTGGCGGGCTAGAACTTCGCTGGGGCGACGAAAAGGCAGCCGCTGAGCTATGCCGACGGGTAGCCTATAGAGAAGGCATCGGTGATATCCTTGCCTTTGGACTAAAGAAAGGACCGGAGAGAATAGGAGGTGAAAAAGCCGCCGCCTTTGCCGTGCACTTTAAAGAATCAAGTTACAAAGGTCATGATAGCAGGGCTACATGGGGCCAGTTCTTGGGATTATGCATCTCTGGACGTGGTCCTGGATGGGAGAGCGTTGGCGTAGACACGAGATCAGACCCTGATCTTGGCTACGAACAACCTATCGGTAGATATGTGGTCGAGGGAAAAGCTGAAGCGGCTCGAAAGACTCAAATCAAGAAGCTTTTCATAGACACTTTAGGAGTATGTTGGTTTGGCAGTGTTAAGCTGGATACAATGGTCAAAGCTTATACTGCTCTCACCGGCTGGCCCCTCAGTATTAATGAGGCATTATTGATAGGAGAGAGAATAGCCAACATGCAGCGAGCTTTCAATGTTAGGCATGGATTCATACCAGAGATGGACCTGGATGTATCACCGAGGCTGTTAGAGCCACCGCCTGACGGAGGCGCTAAAGGAAAGACCATTGCCCCGTATTTGAAAGGCATGGTGCAGGAATATAACCAGCTTATGGATTGGGATTGGAAAACTGGAAGACCATCAAGAAACAAGCTGGAGCAGCTTGGCTTAGACGATGTAATAAAAGACCTCTGGGGATGAGGTAAGAGCTACTAAAGAAGTGCCTCTGTCTGGCAGA
>CAYVML010000229.1:0-3374 GCA_964452475.1 uncultured Dehalococcoidales bacterium | reverse complement strand
CCTGAAACCAATCCGCAGTAATCTGCCTCTCTAGCAGTTTCAATAGATGTTATGTTCACCGAGAAGACCATGTTTTGCTTGATTCCCTTGAGTGTATGTTGTTGATGACTGATGGCTACAGAGAACAGCGCTGGCTGGTTGTTAACGGTACTGCCCCAGGAAAGAGCCATGAAGTTTGCTTTGCCATCCACCTCTGCCCCCACCAGAAACAGGGCAGTGGGATATATCATCGCCCGGGAGTCCAGTAGAACCTTGCTCATATCGATTACTCCTTTTACTTGTGTTAGCAAGCTATCATATCAGGAGGTTCTTCGAACCACTTAAAGTGGTAATTGAGAAGGAAATACCCCTACAGCTTTGTGCTGTTAAAAGAGATACTATTTTATTTCCTTTCCGATACTGAAAGCCTTACCTATAATCTCGCCGTGTGAGTAGTAGTTATGAGCCGGAATATCGGCAATTATAGGCTTTATCTTGCTCATGTCAGGCTTGCCATCAGTGAGGCAGTCTTCTGAGACAAAGGTCTGCTTGATCTGACCAACAACCAGTGCATGTGTTCCCAGGTTAAGCAGCTGGATTACTTTACATTCAAGATTGACTGGGCATTGTTCGATCAACGGTGCAGTGTTGACTTTACCGTAGAATATCGTAAAGTGGCAGTTATCGGTTTTATCCACACTGGAGCCGGAGACAATGCCGCAGTAGTCGGCTTCTTTGACCATATCGATAGAAGCTATATTGACTGAAAAAGTCATGTTCTGCTTGATCCCCAGGTAGGTATAACGATGGTGGCGAATGGCTACAGATATCATTGGAGGTTCGCTATTAGCAACGCCTCCCCAGGCGACTGCCATGAAGTTTGGCTTTCCATCAACGTTTGCTCCAACCAGCAGTGTGGGGGTAGGGTACATAAGCAATTGAGAACCGAGCGAGACTTTGTTTATAGATAAACCTCCAGTATTGATAGTATCAGCATAGACAAAGTCATGCTCAGATGTCAAACTTTTCCTGTATACAGCAGTGGATTGATAAAATAGGCAGGGCGTTTTGATTGAAACGAGCTCTCTTAAACGTTGACAGTGTGAAGATGAGATATTAGCATTATACAGATGTTTGTCTGTTGCAGAATGGAGAGTGACTGGGAAGTAGTAAAAAGCGTAGTATTTATATAGTTTAGTTACTGGTGAGTATTGATGAATATGAAAAGAGAGGAGAGATGATGAAACTAGAAGGTAAAACAGCTATTGTTACAGCGGCGGGAAGAGGGATTGGCCGTGCTATTGCACTTTGCCTGGCAGAGGAAGGAGCAGATATCGCGGTCAATTCATACCGGGATGAAACTACTGCCAGTGTTGTTGGCGAGGTCAAGGCAAGAGGGCGTAATTCATTTGGAGTAGCAGGGGATATTACGGACCATGGTATGATTGAGCGTATGGTCAAGAAAACGGTAGAGACCTTTGGCAAGATTGATATACTGGTTAACAATGTTGGTGGTGGTAGTAAATCGCTACAGAAAGTGGAGGGATTCCTCGGTGATGTTCAGGCAGAATGGGATGCTATGTACAGGCAAAACCTCAGGTCGACGGTACTAATGTGCTGGGCAGTAGCTCCTTATTTCATCCGGCAGAAAAGCGGTAAGATTGTGAATATATCATCTGGAGCTGGGCGGCATACCTCTCAGACAGCATCCGCATCTTATGGAAGTATGAAGGCAGCTGTTATTACCTTCAGTCAGTATCTGGCGGATAAGCTGGGACCTGATAATGTCAATGTGAATTGTATTTGCCCTGGCCTTGTTTATACTGATATATGGAAGGAAAAAGCAAAGGGTTACGTGGAAAGCATACCTGAATATGCAGGCATGGACCCGAGAGAATGGTTTGTTGACTTCCTGGCTGGAAAATATCCAGCAAAGGCGTTAAATACCCCTCTCATGAGGGAGCAAACAGCAGATGATATGGGTCGTGCGGTAGTATTTCTTGTTTCAGAAGATGCAAAGAATATCACCGGGCAGGCATTGAATATAGATGGCGGCAGGGTTAAGAACTAGTGATGCAGATATGAAAGCAGAGATAATTTCTATTGGCACTGAATTGCTCCTGGGTGAGATTGTCGATACCAATACTCCATACCTGGCGGACCAGTTAGCCCTGCTGGGCATTGACTTATATTATAGCTCTGCAGTAGGCGATAATTATCAGAGGCTGCTGGGGATTTTCAGACGTGCCTGGCAACGGTCGGATATTATCATCTGTACCGGTGGACTGGGGCCTACCCAGGACGATTTAACCAGGGAAAGCATTGCTGGATTGGTTGGAGAGCAACCGGTGGTGAATCAGGAGTTGAAAGAAGAACTGGTTGGCTTCTCTACACAGCGTGGAGTGGTAATGACACAGAATAATACCAAACAGGCTACCCTGATTCCGTCGGCTGTAGCGTTAAAAAATCCCAGAGGTACCGCTCCTGGTTGGTGGGTAGAGAAAGAGGGACATCTCATAGTTGCTATGCCCGGACCACCAAGCGAGATGCATTTTATGTGGATAAACCAGGTACTTCCCAGGTTGCAGCGAAAGACTGAAACAGTGATACTATCCCGCACACTGAAAACTTTCAATGTGGGAGAATCAGCCGCAGAGGCACGGATAGCCCACCTGGTAACCTCCATGAATCCTACACTGGCAACCTATGCAAAACCTGATGGCGTCTATTTGCGAATTGCTGCCAAGGCAGCAAATAAAGAGGCAGCAAAGCAGATGATTTCCAGGATGGAGAGCGATGTCAGAGCTATAGTCGGTGATTATATCTGGGGAGTTGATAATGACACCTGGGAAACTGTCATCGCGGATATGCTTATGAAACGGAATCTATCACTGGCTGTTGCTGATTCTTTCAGCGGTGGCATCTTGGCTCATGCCCTATCTATTGAACCAAGTGTAGATTGTTGTTTTCGGGGAGGACTGGTGGCAAAATCGGGGGAGTCAAAAGAGACCCTGGGTATCTCCCCGTCTCTGCTAAAAGAAGGAGACCAAAGCAAGATAGCTACAGCGATGGCTTCTATGGTACGCAGCACTTTTAATGCCGATATAGGTATTGGCATAGAGGGATATGTAGAAAGCACTGAAAGTGCAGCTACCGACCATATTATCATTGCTGTTGAAAGTGAAAAAGCTGGATACCATACTGTGCAGAGCCACAGTCGAAGGCACCCACAGATGAAGGCAAGATCAGGCTATTATGCCCTTGACGATCTGCGAACGCTACTGCTTTCACAATAGTGATTTCTAGTCCCGGGACCCACGTAAGAATATAGAGCAAATAAGGGTAACTACCAGTATTACAGCTCCAACGATGGTGAAGGCATGGTCAAAACCAAG
>CAYVML010000228.1:2969-3374 GCA_964452475.1 uncultured Dehalococcoidales bacterium | reverse complement strand
AAAGATAAGTCTCAACTGTTTTGTTAGAACCTGTGAAAGTAGGGCGTGAGCCAATATAGGTAGCAGAGAGAATGCAATTCTTGTGTATGTAGGTATTGGTTAAATAAACTCCATTGGCAGGCAATGCTTGCCCTTGTGCAATAGCTAGATTCGCAGTCGGGAAACCCATCGTGTGACCACGTCCATCCCCAGGAATCACCTTAGCATTTAAAATAAACCGGCGTCCCAGTAATCTCTCAACCTTGATCATATCTCCTAAGTCCAGTGCTCGGCGGATAAGAGTGCTGCTTACAGTTTCTCCATTCAGTGTAAAAGGAGCAACGACCTCTACGCTAAATGCCATTTGTAGCCCCAGTAACCGAAGTGTTTGAGCATTACCTTCGTGATTTCGACCTAAAGTGAAGT
>CAYVML010000228.1:0-2959 GCA_964452475.1 uncultured Dehalococcoidales bacterium | reverse complement strand
CATAATACCGCGCATCTTAAGGCTTTTTACCAGGAAACTGATAAATTCTTGAGCGCTCAATTGACTCAAAGCTTGAGTAAAAGACAATACTACAATAACGTCTATGCCCAAATTCTTTAGAGCCATGACCTTGTTCTTTAAATCACTGAGCCAGAATATATTGGTGCTAGGTTGTAATATAGATTGTGGTGCAGGATCGAATGTGATTATTCCGCTCGATAAATGTCTTTTTTTTGCATGTCGACTTAGTTTCTCAATCAGAAAGCGATGTCCAATGTGAACACCGTCGAAAACACCAAGAGTAAAGAGTGTTTCTGTTCCTTCCTGATAGATATTTTTAAGTTCGCCGGTTAAATCCATTTTAGTTGACACGCCTGTTTTTATACTTAAATAGCTTTCCCCATGCGTAAAAACGACGATAGTTAATTAATAATATTAAAGTGTATGGGATTTGAGGACTCTCTGCCAATTTCTATTAAAGACTATATCACGGAACTCTCTTCATCAAAGAATAACATATGGATATTATAAAATGGGTATTAAAAAGAATTATTAGGGTGATTTTTTACATAAAAATGGAGCCTATGTATTGACAAAGCTATGTGCTTGCAGTAACAATAGTACTAACTCATAGAAAGGAGGGGTGTTATGGCAACAGCGTATTGTATGAAATGTAGGAAAAAGGTTGACATCAGGAATCCGAAGCAGATTACACTAAAAAATGGCAGGCCGGCGGTACAAGGTGTATGCCCCAGCTGTGGGACGAAGGTATTTAGAATCGGGAAAGCTTAGCTATTTAGCATTTATTGTACCGATACTTGACAGTCATCCAGGGGAAGTTAGATTATATTTGTTAGCTTCCTCTGGATGTTCTAGGTGCTAAAGTAAGGGTGAATAATCGTCAGGGTTTAGTAACATACTGTCAGGTTGTTTATATAGCATAGTATCAGAAGAGGTGAAAAGCAGGGATTTTTTTACTTGTAGAAAGCTCTGTTCTAAAGCTTCTTGGTTAGCATGTTTGGTATTTAAGACTCTTTTTGATACTTTGTTACGATGCAGCTGCATGAATTTACTATACTTATATAGAGAGTTATAGATTAATCTATTGCCACCAAAGAAGATGTAATCCGGGATATAGTCAAGTAATCGCTCTTCTATTCTAATACTGACCCTTTTAAGAAAATCTTTTCTCTGTTCTTCGGTTCTTCTGGCAAACCTCTTTTGGCTACTGCCACCTTTCTTGTGTTCTTTATGTATATGTCCTGTACCCACTTTTGATACTGATAGGCTATTCCCATGAAAAAGTCCCACGGCATATGATCCCCAAGTTACCAGTATAATACCTATGACATATTGTCTTGCTAGTATTTCATGGAGTATGGGCAGATTAAAAGTACCAAAGGCCAGTTTATCCTCGTTAATGGGAAAGGATGGTAAGACTATGTGCGTAGGCCCATCTTCATGCCAGAATATAGCAATCCCTGTCTTATATCTTTCGGCCTCTCTACATATTATTTTATCGCTGACCAGTGTTCTGATTCTTTGAACGCATTTATTGCATCTTAGTTCATGTAACATTTCATCGACAAGACTTGGAAAGGAAGAAGCCTTGATATACAAGCTTCCATAATTTCCAGTGTTAGGAACCGGTTGGGATAGAACTCTATATAGCGTCTTCTCACCAACAGACTGTTTCTCTATTAACACTCCAATACCATTTTAAAGTTTATTATTTCCGTAAACCAGATACATTGTATGCATTGTGTTTCGTCCCTGCAAGAGATGTTCATGATTTGGATAGACAAGAATAAGCAGGCATTGTATAGTCTTTGAGTTAGATGAATCCTTCATATCTTGCCCTATATCGCAGTGGTGAGCTTCACCGTAGAGCTAAGACACTGGAAGCTCGTCTGAAATCATGTGATATCTGTCCCAGAGAATGCCATGTCAATCGATTAGAAAATAAACATGGCTTCTGCCATTCTGGATATTTACCAATAATTTCTGCTGTGTGTGACCACCACGGAGAAGAACCAGCTATTTCAGGTATTAGAGGTACGGGAGCAATATTCTTTGGCAATTGCAATATGAGGTGTGTTTATTGTCAGAATTACCAGATAAGCCAGGATCCAGAATATCAATTATCAAAAGAAGTGGGTATGAACGTTTTAGTAGAATACATGCTGTATCTTCAGAATGAACTGGGATGTCATAGTATCAGTTTCATTTCACCATCACATTTCGCAGCTCAATTGGTAAAGGCACTTCTGGAAGCAATTCCACAGGGGCTACGAATACCATTGATTTATAATACTAATGCCTACGACTCTATAACCACCCTGCAGTTGCTTAACGGTATCATAGATGTTTATTTACCAGATTTAAAATATGCTTCCGATGTTTTTGCAGAAAGATTTTCCTGCACTTCCAATTATGTATTTCATGCTCGTAAAGCAATTCTAGAGATGTATCGCCAGGTAGGGGAGAAATTGGTGTTAGATGAGAGAGGATTGGTTCAGAGAGGACTTATCATTCGCCACCTTATTTTACCAAACCAGATAGCCGGTAGTAGAAATACATTATCATGGGTAGCTAGGCAAATATCACCTGATATCACAATAAGTATTATGGCGCAATATTTTCCAACACATTTAGCAAGGCAAGTACCACAATTATGTCGAAAGATATCTGAATCGGAGTACAAGGGAACGCTCGACGTGCTTGATGAGCTAAATTTTAGAAATGGTTGGATACAGGAAATGGATGCAGCAGATAATTATAAGCCACATTTTCAGGAAAGCGAGAATCCTTTTTACTGAAAACCATCTTCACAAGATAATCTGCCTTACTTATAATCTATAGACTATTAGCAACCTCGCCTCTACCGATGCCAACGTATTTAATAATTTCATGCTAATTTCCTGATACAGGAAATTAAGAGATGTATTACTAAACAAGG
>CAYVML010000227.1:0-3395 GCA_964452475.1 uncultured Dehalococcoidales bacterium | reverse complement strand
GCAATACGTATCAGAACTGGCGATAAAAATGAAAACGCAATCTGAACAAGTTGATGAGGCAGGTATAAATGTTAAAATAGACGATGAATAATAAAATAATATTTAAGAACTTAAATAACAAGTAGGAGGTTATAATGACAAATAAAAATAGAGAAGAAGCTAAAGATTATGTCCTGAAGATGGCTAAGGAACACGATGTAAAATTCATCAGAATGTGGTTTACCGATATTAGAGGTACGCTGAAGAGCTTCGCCATTACCGTGGCAGAACTGGAAACAGCCCTAAATGGAGGTATGGGATTTGACGGGTCTTCTATCGAGGGGTTTGCTCGTATTGATGAAAGCGATATGATCGCTTTGCCTGACCCTGATACTTTCCAGTTGTTGCCCTGGAGGCCACGTGAGCACCGCGCTGTCGCACGAATGTTCTGTGATATCTATAAACCGGAAGGTCAGCCGTTTGAAGGAGACCCCAGATTTATTCTGAAGCAGAACCTGAAACGTGCCGCTGATATGGGCTATACATTCTATGTGGGACCGGAGTTGGAGTACTTCTATTTCAAGGACTCCAATGGAACTGAGTTGCTGGATCAGGGTGGCTACTTTGACCTGACACCGCTTGACATCGCAAGCGATCTTAGGAGAGAAACAGTCCTCACTCTGGAAGAGATGGGGATTTCAGTGGAATATTCTCATCATGAGGTTGCTCCTAGTCAGCACGAAATTGATATAAGATATACTGATGCGCTGACCATGGCTGATAACGTGATGACCTACCGTCTGGTGGTGAAGCAGATTGCCCTGAATCATGGGGTATACGCCACTTTCATGCCTAAACCTATTTTTGGTATCAATGGCAGCGGAATGCATGTGCACCAATCGCTATTCAAAGGGGGAAGGAATGCCTTTTTTGACAAGAATGACGAATCCAGCCTGTCAATCGTGGCAAAACAGTATATAGCCGGACTGCTCAAGCATGCCCCTGAGATTACCGCTATTAACAACCAGTGGATAAACTCGTACAAACGCCTAGTGCCAGGCTACGAAGCACCAGTTTATCTCTCCTGGGCACGTCGTAACAGGTCAGATCTGATACGGGTTCCCGGATATAAACCAGGGCAGGAAAATGCCACCAGGATAGAGTTCAGATCACCTGACCCTGCCTGTAATCCTTATCTTGCTTTCAGTACGATGCTGGCCGCAGGACTCGAGGGAATCGAGAAAGGATATGCGGTCCGTGAGCCGATAGAAGAGAATGTTTACGAAATGAGCGCTGAGGAAAGAAAGAGAAGGGATATCGGTACCCTGCCATCCAGCTTGGATGAAGCCATCTGTCTCATGGAAAACAGTGAACTGGTAAGAAAAACGCTGGGCGACCATGTGTTTAATGCCTTTATTCAGGATAAAAAAGTGGAGTGCGACCTTAACAAGGTACAGATAACAGAATATGAGCTAAAAAGATACCTGCCAATCTTATAACAGGCTATCCGGGTGAGAGATAGCGTAGAAGGAATATGCGTAGATTAAGAATTGCCATGGCTCAGATAAATACCACGGTGGGTGATTTTAGTGGTAATACCGGAAAGATAATAAAAGCTATTGAACAGGGAAGGTCATCAGGGGTAGACCTGATAACCTTCCCTGAACTTGCCATCTCAGGGTATCCACCGGAAGACCTGTTGTTGAAACCACAATTTATTGAGGCTAACCTACAGGCGCTGGAAAAAGTTATCGCATATTCGAGCGATATCAATGTAGTGGTTGGTTTCATCGATGTGCAGGATGATATCTACAATGCTGCTGCTATTATAAGAAATAGAGAACTGAAAGGCGTGTACCGGAAAATATACCTGCCAAACTACGGGGTTTTTGATGAGAAGCGCTATTTCAGGGCTGGTAAAGTGTGCCCTGTCTATGTTATTGCTGGAGTTAGTGTTGGTATTAATATCTGCGAAGATATCTGGTATGAGTCTGGCCCCGTTAATGCTCAGGCTTATAACGGAGCAGAAGTGCTGGTAAATATTAGCGCATCACCATACCATGCCGGAAAAGGAGATTTTAGAAGACGAATGCTCGCCAGCCGTGCTTCGGATAATATAGCGATCATAGCATTCAATAATCTCGTTGGAGGGCAGGATGAGCTTGTTTTTGACGGTAATAGCATGCTGTTTAATGAGAAAGGGCAGCTGCTGTCCAAAGGCAGACAATTCGAAGAAGATCTGGTAATCGCTGACCTGGATATAGAGTCTGTTTTCAGGACACGGTTGCATAATGCCAGGTGGAAAAAACAACCGCAGCGGGAATGGCCATTATGGGAGATGTCACAGGTAGTGGTATCTGAGAAAGCCAATACTGCAGAGAAACCAAAAATACCTGCCAGGCAGGAGGAGGCAGCCTCCCTGGAATCTGAAATATATAGCGCGCTGGTGCTAGGTACGCATGACTATATCATTAAGAATGGATTTAAAAAAGTGGTTATCGGGCTATCCGGAGGGATTGATTCCAGCCTGGTAGCCACCATTGCTGTAGACGCACTGGGAGCCGATAATGTGATTGTGGTAACTATGCCATCGAAATATTCCTCGTCAGGCAGTATTACCGATGCGGAGTTACTGGCGAATAATCTGGAGGTGAAACTGTTTAACATCCCTATTGAAAAAGTATTTCAGTCCTACCTGGATAGCCTGGCAGGAGCTTTCGAGGGAGTCCAACCCGATACCACGGAGGAAAACATACAGGCGAGAATAAGGGGCAACCTGTTGATGGCGCTCTCCAACAAGTTCGGTTGGATTGTGCTAACCACGGGGAATAAGAGCGAGACAGCTAC
The DNA here is from genome assembly GCA_964452475.1 of uncultured Dehalococcoidales bacterium. Classification (GTDB taxonomy): domain Bacteria; phylum Chloroflexota; class Dehalococcoidia; order GIF9; family AB-539-J10; genus JAUUZT01. Next base: position 569 of record CAYVML010000227.1, on the reverse strand, counting down.
AGGGTATACAACTCTATACGGTGATATGGCGGGTGGGTTTGCGGTGATTAAAGATGTTCCCAAGACACTGGTCTATGCTCTGTCACGCTATCGTAATAACAGAGAGAGGTATGCACTTATTCCTGAAAGCGTAATAAACAAGCCGCCTTCGGCCGAATTACGTCCAGGACAACTGGATACGGATTCCCTGCCACCTTATGATCAACTTGATGCGCTGCTTACTGCCTATGTAGAAGAGGATAAAAGTATAGAACAGATTATTGCCACTGGGGCCGGAGAAGAAATGGTAAAGCGGGTGGCCCGACTGGTCGATAGGAGTGAATACAAGCGAAGGCAGGCGGCTCCTGGTGTCAAGATAACCCCTCGCGCGTTTGGCAGGGACAGGAGATTCCCTATTACCAATAGATTTAGAATGTGACTGGTCCATTTAAAAATTATATGATACGAATGACAAGTACACGGGAGGCCTGGTAAAAGAGATGAGCACAAATGCACTATTAGTGCTGGAAGATGGTTCAATTTACCAGGGTTATGCTTTGGGTAGCAATGGTACTGCTGCTGGGGTAGTT
>CAYVML010000226.1:1991-3430 GCA_964452475.1 uncultured Dehalococcoidales bacterium | reverse complement strand
ACCGTACTTAATCCTGCCTTCGTTATCTCTGAGATGGAGAAGTCGGACGCCTATCCACTCATCAGCAACCAGGTTAGCGTTCAGTTAAAAGACCAACTTCCTACTGAAGTCCCCTATATAGAGGAAAAAATAGATGAGACCATCACCGAGCTTGAGCCATGGCTGAGAGAACATGTCAACCTCGTTATCTATGAGGGGCTTGCCTATCTCAAAGGGGAGCAAAATCTCCATATAGTAATCCTACTGGATGAAGTTCGAAACTGTATAAAGGGAAAGGTAGAGGAAGTCGTGCTTGAATCACCGCCTCCCGAACTGGAAGGGCTTCCACCGGATATGGTACAAGCGCTTCTGTCGCAGATATACATTGAGATAGACAATCAGGTCCCCGAGCAAATTAAAATCAATGAGACATTTCTGGGGGCAGAAGTAACTGCACAACTTCACCAGGCTCAACAAATCGTCGGCTACATAATGGTTAGCTATAAGGTATTATTTGGCCTGATAGCACTACTTATTGTTTTTATCGCACTGCTGCAATGGTGGAAACTCAAACCCATTGCTCTTTATACGGGTATCCCTTTTATTACGGCGGGAGCTTTCACTCTTGTAGCCACCTTGATTAGCGGAAGTCTTATCCCCGGCCTTCTTCCACCTGAAACACCTGTTGACATTACGTCAATCCTGCCAGCCATAGCCAGTGACCTTTTCCACCCGCTCCGAATATACGGAATAATCATCCTGGTTACTGGAATTGCTTTAACCCTGCTCTCTATCAAGCTCAAAACTGAAGACTACCCGGGTTAATCTGCCCTGGTTCAGAGAGCTGCCTCGTTATACACCACACCAGCCCTGGCAATCAGCTGGAATCCGTCTCAACAGGAAGTGCGACATAGAAGGTACTCCCTTTCCCTTTCTGGCTCTCTACCCAGACCTTCCCTCCATGTGCCTCCACCATCTGTTTTACTATAGCCAGTCCCAATCCTGTTTCCCCCTTGCCCCTGGCACGAGTGCTATCTATTCTGTAGAATCGGTCGAAAATCCTTGATAGATGCTCAGCTTCAATTCCCTCACCGGTATCAGCAATGGAAATGAGAACATGAGGCTTTTCCAGTCTGTTGCTGACACCCCTGGCTACCTTATCCAGAGAAACCTTTACCTTTCCCCCACTAGAAGTGTGCCGTACTGCATTGGTAACCAGATTAGCAATAACCTGCTCCATACGAAGGAAATCAACTCTAAGCTCAGGCATATCCTGTGCCGCTTGCAGTTCGAGTTGCACCTCATTTTCATGAGCCAGCGGCTCAACTTGAGACAACTTCCGGCTCACCAGCTTGACTATATCAGCAGACGCAAGCTCCAATTTAAGTTGTCCTGATTCAGCCAGTGAGATATCCCTCAAGTCGTTAATCAAACGAGTCAACAGGGCTGTTTCCTCTTTT
>CAYVML010000226.1:0-1981 GCA_964452475.1 uncultured Dehalococcoidales bacterium | reverse complement strand
AGATTTAACATTCTGCATCAGGCTTAAAGACTCCATCCAGGATTCCATCCACAGTTCCTTCAATCACTGTGAGTGGTGTGCGCAATTCATGAGCTATATCCGCCAGTAATCGACGGCGAGACTGTTCGTTTTTATCCAGGCTGTAAGCCATGTCGTTAAAAGATGACGCCAGAGCCCCAATCTCATCCTTTGTATTAACATCCACCCGGTAGTTCAGCTGCCCTCCAGCAATATGACGGGCCCCTGCAGTGAGGGCATGAACAGGACGTGTGATTTGACGCGTTATTATCAGGCCTAGCAGAACAGCCACACCGGCTGCAAGGAGACCAGCCAGTAAAAGAGAGGCATGAACACGTTTAAGGAAATCCTGTTCAGCTATAGTAAGTACAGGAGAGACGCGCTGGCCAAACCGTCCCATAATTACGCCAGAGGTTCCGGTACCAGTGGTCCCTATTATATAGAATTCTCCCACCCTTTTGCCCAAAATCGATATGGGGGTACCACCTTCAAGCCCATACTCTGCGATATCTCTCCCTACCCAATCTTCTGTGCTATCGCCAACTACCACTCCATTGTTATTCGCAACAACCAATCTATCGTCCTCTGACTGCAATGAAGTTTCGAGGGCGCTCTGTATACCAGCCCAGCTTTGCTCCTTAATATAGAACAGGGCAAGGGTGCGCTCAACCCTCTGAACATATATAGCATTTGCACGAGAGATGTATTGACGAAACTCCCTGGCAGTGCTCAGATTGGTTAGATACGCCATCAAGCCGATAGAAATTATCACCATCAGCAGCAGAGCACCGCCGAGTTTCCAGTTCAGGCTACGCATGAGGTTCTTCCTGGAGTTTATAGCCTGCGCCGTAAACAGTAATAATATTCACGGTGTGCTTTATGTCAGGTTCTATTTTTTTTACGAAGGTTCTTAATATGGCTATCAATGGTACGCTCATACCCTTCATAAGAATCATCCTGGGTTGCATCCAGCAGTTGCATACGACTGTAGACACGGCCTGGAAGTTGGGCCAGCACTTTTAGCAGGTTGAACTCTGTAGAGGTCAGCTCGACGTCTTCCTCGCCAAGGAGGACCAGTCGTTTCTCAACGTCAATACTCAACTCACCGACTTTCAAAACAGTACTTGAGGGAATGCTGCCCTGAGTTCACCTGAGCACAGACTTCACTCGCGATACAAGGTCCTTGGGCTCGAATGGTTTGGTAATATAATCATCCGCCCCCAGCTCCAACCCAACGATTTTATCAGTGACGTCATCACGAGCTGTCAACATTATTATAGGAACGTCCGATTCTCTACGAATAATGCGGCATATATACCATCCCGAAATCTCAGGCAGCATCAGATCCAGCACTATCATATCTGGCTGCTGTTGCCTGGCGATATCCAGGGCCTCCTCCCCATTATAAGCAACCATGACCTGATAGCCCTCTCTTTCCAGATAGGCCTTAACTATGTCAACGATTTTTCTTTCATCGTCAACCACCAATATCTTTCTTTTCATAATACCACCTGTCATTGTGAGTATCTCCTGTATTCTATGTCAATCTCGACAGACAAATCGAATAAAGGGAGGCAGGCACAAGTCCTGCCTCCCTGAGATGAGATGGTTAGCAAATCAACTCAAGCCAACAACTTGGCTTGTTGGTTCCCGACATTTTGTCCAAAGCTATTAGCATTCATACTGAAACACGGTCCATTTCCATTATCTCTATCACCAGGTCCAAGCATACAACCTGCTGAACTAGCTGCCAGAAAATGCCGTAGTTTCAGCTGGTTTCTCATAGCAATTGCCTTCGCTATTAATGGCTAGAATCACCTTCTGCTCCAGTCCTTCAAACAACTGATCTGCCCTCTCCTGAGTAAGTTTCCCTTCTGCTACTCTCTTCTCAATAGCTTCCTCTGTAGCAGCCATGATGGCTTCAACCAGTGTATCCTCATTTACTCCCTGTTCTTGCGCAATC
>CAYVML010000225.1:0-3430 GCA_964452475.1 uncultured Dehalococcoidales bacterium | reverse complement strand
AATTACCATACTCAATTGCCACTGCTTTTCGGGCTACTCTAGAGGAACTTAATGAGGCAGACCTGATTCTACATATAGTTGATATAACACATAAAGATGCTGCTACACAGTGCCTCACTGTGGATGAAATACTTGGTGAACTCGATCTTATAAAGAAACCTAAAATCATTATATTTAACAAACTGGATTTAATCATAAACACTGAGAGTGAATTAGAAGCACTTACCGCTATTCCTCAATTTGAAGAAAAGTACGTCTTACCGAACAATGATATGGCTCTAATCTCTGCCAGTAGAAGCTGGGGAATAAGAGCTCTTTTAGTTAAAATATGCTGCAAGTTAGAGAAAGAACCCGTTGAATCGCTTTCCTAGATTCTTAAATTCAATGTCAATTGTAAAATGATTGTCTGAGATAACAGTAAAAGTAATTGATATTGCTTTGTTTTGCACTTTAACAAAGTCGATGCTAAAATGCTTAAAGCATGATACCTAGCGATTAAACAGCAGTAGGGTGATTGCAAAGGCCAAAATGACATTTGTGGACTATCCATATTTTGTTTCTATTCAACCGGTTACTAATAACAATCGATGTGGTCATATTCGCTATATAGCAGCGATATTATCTATGACTTAATATTATTAAACTGTAAGAAAGGACTTGATATCAATGCCTTCTTATGAATATATGGATCATGCTCTGTCATTAGCCAGATTAGCTAAAGGAAATACCAGCCCCAATCCTGCTGTGGGAGCGGTGATCGTAAAAGACTATCTTGCTATAGGTATGGGATATACACAACCTGCGGGTTCTGACCATGCAGAGGTAATGGCACTTCGCCAAGCTGAAGAGAAAGCGCGAGGGGCTACTATGTATGTTACCCTTGAACCTTGTTGCTATTATGGGCGAACACCGCCCTGTACTAAAGCTATTATTGAAGCTGGTATCTCAGAAGTCCATATTGCAATGCTAGATCCCAATCCTCTGGTTTCAGGTAATGGAGTAAAAGCACTAAATGAAGCTGGTATTAGAACATATGTGGGTAGCTCTAAAGAAGAAGCCTATAAGATAAATGAAGCCTATATAAAATATATAACCACTGGTTTGCCTTTCGTGGTCGCTAAATTCGCCATGAGCCTTGATGGTAAAATTGCGACCAGAACAGGACACTCCAAATGGATAAGCAGTGAGGAGTCGAGAAAATATGTACACACGCTACGTCACTGTGCAGATGCTGTAATGATTGGAGTAAACACGGTTATAGCTGATGATCCTCGTCTTACTGCCAGAGGATGTAATGGAAAGGGTGGTGAGACAAAAAATCAGCCACTTCGCCTAATTGTAGATAGCAAAGGTAGAACACCAGCAAAGGCTCAGCTTTTCAAGCAGCCAGGTAAAACTATACTTGCAGTGGTTGAACCTCTGGATAATCAGAAGCGAGAGCAATTCAGCCAAACAGGAGTAGATATTTTAGAACTGCCAGAAACGGAAGGACGGGTGGATTTGGGTGAATTACTAAAAGTAATGGGTCAAAGGAATATAGTTTCCGTTTTGGTGGAAGGGGGAAGTATATTACTTGGCTCACTAATTGACCACTGCTTGATTGATAGGATATTTGCCTTCATTTCACCTATAATAATTGGTGGTAATAAAGCAAAGACTGCAATAGGAGGAAGAGGAGTCGATAGTGTAGTAGATGCATTACGTTTGAGCCAAGTCGATATAAAAAACTTTGGTGATGATATCCTGATGAGTGGTTATATTGGGGGGAAATACGCCGGGACCCAATAGTATGTTCACTGGAATAGTTGAAGAAATTGGTACAATTAAAGAAAACGCTCCGCATCATTTGGTAATAGAGGCAGGAAAAATTCTTGAAGGAACACAAATAGGAGATAGCATTGCTATCGATGGAGCCTGTCTGACAATAACCTCTCTAACAAGCAATAGTTTTGAAGTTGATATCATGATGGAGTCCTTACGTTGTACTGGGCTGGGTAAGCTCCACTACGGGGACAATGTGAATTTGGAAAGGGCATTGACGATGGACAGACATCTGGGAGGGCACCTTGTACTGGGGCATATCGATGATATAGGGGAGATATTAACAATAATCCCGGCACAATCAGAGAGTATCATGAAGATTGCCTCACCGCCGGAGTTGATGCGTTATATTGCTTACAAAGGTTTTGTAGCCGTCGATGGTGTTAGTTTAACTATTACAGCGCTTGATTCCTTATCTTTTACTGTATCCCTAGTAGAGTATACTCTACGACATAGCACTCTGGGAAACAAGAGAGTAGGAGATAGTGTGAACCTTGAAATAGATGTTATCGCCAGATATCTGGAACGCCTTAAAGAACAAGATAGTCATGAGATAAGCATTGACCTTCTTAGAGAATTTGGTCTGGTTGAGAAAGGAAGTTGAAAATGTTAGCCGATATTAAAGAGGCTATTGAAGATATAAGAGCGGGTAAGTTCGTCATAATCGTTGATGATGCCACAAGGGAAAACGAAGGTGACCTGGCAATAGCAGCAGATAGGGTAACTCCCGAGTCAATAAATTTTATGGCAATGTACGCACGTGGATTAATCTGTCTTCCAATTATCGGAGAAAGGCTCGATGAATTAAAGATACCGATGATGGTGCAGGAGAATACCTCAAAAAACAAGACAGCTTTTACTATCTCTATTGAAGCTAAAAATAAGATATCCACAGGGATATCTGCATTTGACCGAGCGCAAACCATAAAAACAGTGCTCAATCCAAGTACTATTGCAGATGATTTGGCACATCCAGGACATGTATTTCCAATCCGGGCTAGGGAAGGAGGAGTATTAGCAAGGGCTGGTCATACAGAAGCTATTGTAGATTTAACTCGTATGGCTGGACTTTACCCCGCCGGCGTTATCTGTGAAATCATGAGTGAGGATGGCACTATGGCGCGCTTGCCCAAGCTGGAGATCATGGCTTCCAAATATAATTTGAAAATTATTACTATTGCAGACTTAATAAAATATCGTCGCCGACATGAGAGGCTAATACAAAAAATAGCTGAAGCCAGATTACCTACGAAATTTGGCGAATTCACCGTCATGGCTTACCAAAGTAGTGTAGATAAAGCAGAACATATCGCATTAGTCAAAGGTGATATACTGAGCGATGAGCCGGTTTTAGTGCGGGTCCATAGTGAATGTCTTACTGGAGATGTTTTTGGTAGCCTAAGATGTGATTGTGGTGAACAGATAAAACTGGCAATGCAAAAGATAAACGAGGAAGGCAGAGGAGTTTTTCTTTATATGAGGCAGGAGGGTCGTGGGATAGGTTTGCATAATAAACTACGGGCGTATGCTCTCCAAGATCAGGGAATGGATACTGTTGAGGCGAATATAGCTTTAGGCTTTCCAGCGGACCTGAGAGATTATGGCATAG
>CAYVML010000224.1:0-3457 GCA_964452475.1 uncultured Dehalococcoidales bacterium | reverse complement strand
ATAGCTCCAGATTTCCAACAGATGTTACTTCTATCAGTATGTCTCCCCGTTCTACAGTCATGGTCATGGTATTGGAATCACCCTCTGGGTCTGTTCCAGAGGAACAACCCAAAGGCACAACGGTGAGGATACCTATCAGTAAGACCAACATTAACCTTTTCACTAATCTCATTATTCTATCCTTTTTATTACTTTCTGGAATTAATATGAAACACAAGCTTTTCTCAGTTATTCAGTATGCCAGAGAATTATTAAGAAGTTATTAAGTCTTACGCTCTATAGTATAATAAATCTAACTTAACAGGAAATTAACATTTCATCCGTATAATTACTTTCCAATGAGATTTAGAACTATTTACTTGCTACTGGCAGTGTTATTGCTTGGTGCTGCTCTATTCCCATCCGTAACCGCAGCAAAACATCCGGCGCTGGAATGGAATTCCATTAATACGCCTGGGCAGGATGATAATATCATTGTCAGTCCTTCGGAGGTCAGCGATATCGCAGCAGGAAGCGGAGGAATAATCTACGCCATAGACAGCGACTTTTCAGGTGTTTACCGCTCGGATGATGCAGGAATAAGCTGGGAAGAAATAGACGATGCACTGGTCGAAGCCGGAGCCACTCTTCCCGCCAATAAAATCGCAATCGCTCCGGACGATTCAAACACTATAGCGGTGATTACCGATGCTGGAACAAAGGTCTTTATATCCAGTGATGGAGGCGATGAATGGGAAGATACCTTTGTACCCCTCCTGGAAGGCTCTATCCAGACGCTAACCATGTCCTCAAAATATTCGCGGGACGGTAAGAATTTCAGGGAAATTGCAATAGGCACAGCCACCTGGGGTAATGACAGCAGTACCGGGCAGCTATGGATACTGCAGATGGGCAGCGTATGGTCGACATGGCAGAACCAGGAATTGTTCGTTGACCCTGCTCATACAGGTGCCGAGGTATCTTCAGTGGCATATTCTCCCGCTTATTCGAGAGATAGTACACTGCTCGTTGTAGCTTCTACAGGGAATGACGTAGCTGCCGAATACCAGCGAAGCACCTTCATATGTGCCGGCAAGTGGGACACTGCCATAAAAATCATGCTGTGGGACAGCTTCACCGATTATCCGCTGAAAATAGACCCGGCTGGTGATGCACCGGGAGTTAACTATATTCATTCATCCCTGGCACTGCCATCGGATTATTACAGTGAAGAGGAAGAATCACGGCAAATGCTATTAAGCTATGACCGTGAGCCTGACGCCAGCGATGACATATACAGGATTGACGATACCACAGTGCATCGGCTGGATGCTGATGAAGGCAATTCAATCGATATCTGTAGCCTCGCATACTACGGGACGATAGAGTCGGGGCTTCTATTGGCTGGTGACAAAAATGCCGTCGCTGGTTCTCTTACCGTGCAGGTACGAAGAACTGAAACAGCTTTCTATGGAACTCCGCCCTGGGAACTGGCCTCCATACCTCCTACAGGTCCCGGCAACGCCATGGTAGCCTGGAGTAAAGATGGTAAGATAGCCTACTGCGGAACAGGACAGAATCCTGGTTCCGGTACCGACCTTGATGAGAGCGCCCTTTCGGCAAGTACAGACGATGGAGACAGATGGCGGCAGATGGGGTTGATGGATACGGTCATCGAAATTGCCGATATCGCGGTCACTCCCAGCGGCAATTCTCTGTTTGTTAGCACCAGCAGCACCTTCGGCCCTGAGGGAATCTGGTGCAGTGCCGGCGATCCACTGAACGGCCACTGGTACCGCCTGCTGACAATGGACACCAGCAGCAACACAATCACCCTGAAGCTAAGCCCTTATTACGAGGATGACGATACAATCTACGCCACAGAGGTCGGCGGAAACAAAATGGCACTGTCACACAGCCGTGGCAACACCTGGGAATGGCACTTTGCACCAGGTCCGGTAATCGACCTTGTAGTCGAGGACGAGGAAACGCTCTACGTTGCCCTGCCCGACGGCGAGGTTAGTAAGAGCATAAACTGGGCCCGTACCTGGCTGGAAGAGCCCGTGGAGACTGAACTGCCCGGTATTACCATGCTGACGCTCGCACCTGACGGAACTCTCTTTGCCGGCAGTACTAATGGACAGATAGCCTACTCTACCGATGGCGGTAAGAGTTTCGACATGCTTGACGAACCGGTCGGCGGCAATAACGGCAATGTTCAGCTAATCTGCGATATAAATTACAGGGAAAACGGCATTATTTATGCCGCCACCGATATCCCCGATAGTGGAATATGGCGCTGGGTAATTGACAAATCCACCGAGTGGGAGCAAATCGACAAAGTCATCACCGAGCTGGCAGACGGACAGGAAATTGGTGGTTTTGCCATGGGAACCGAAGGAACCCTGTATGCCTTAAGGCTGGAGCCAGCCTCTACAAATACCGGAGGTGTAACAAGGTCATTAAAACCAGGAGCAGCAGAATACTGTGATAATGCTGTCGAATTTGAGCTGGTAAACGAGTCCCTGCCAGCAGGCACCAGCTTTGAACTAAACGAGGACCTTATCAGTTCCTCCCACTACCCCATAATATCAGGGGATGATACACAGAACGACCTATGGGCACTGGACAGCGGTAACCAGCTTATCTATCGCTTTGAAGATATCTTATGCAAATCAGGGCCCGAACTCGATGCACCGGAGGACGAAAGTATGCTGCCGGTTGGCCCTTGTTCATGCGAGCAAGTCGCCCGTCTCTTCCTGGGATGGGACGATCTAAAAGGGGCAGAGGTATACGAGGCGGTTATCTATCGCGACCCGGAATGTATAGAGGGTATCTGGACAGGAAGCAGCAGCTATGCCTGTAACGATATTTGGGCTGCCGGTGATGGTAATTCAGCAGTACTGTTAAGCAACAACAGCTACTACTGGCGGATGAGGTCCATCGAGCCATTGATAAGTCCCTGGTCCAAGGTCAGGTCATTTACTATTGCCCTTGCCGATGAACCTCACAATGTATTCCCGTCATCAGGGTCCAGCAATATAATAATACAACCTTCTTTCAGCTGGGACTCTATAGCTGATGCGTCAAGTTATGAATTTGTACTCGCCAGGGACAGCGAATTCAACGACGTTCTTGTTGAATTGATTGGCGATAAGTCACTGAGCACCACGGCTTGGCAGTGTGATGTTGAGCTGGACTACTCCAGTTGTTATTTCTGGAAGGTACGAGGCGTTACCGATATCAGCTACGGAGACTGGACAGTCAGCAGCTTTAGTACCAGGGAAGCACCTTCAGTAGCGGCACCAGTAGTGCCAACTCAGCCCTCTGCCCCTGCACCTCCACCAGCAGAGACAACGGCAGCGGTCCCTTTCTATATAATCGTGATAATCGGTCTCTCGGTCGCCCTGGTCGTTGTGCTACTTGTTCTGATACGAAGCACCGGAAACTAAAGTCAACACTCTATAGCCCGAAGTGG
>CAYVML010000223.1:0-3464 GCA_964452475.1 uncultured Dehalococcoidales bacterium | reverse complement strand
AGAGCAGTGGTAGGGAATGAGCCATTTGCTGTAATACTTCCTGACGACCTTTTTGATAAAAAAGAAAAGGTGCTTCAAAAAATGATTGAAATATATAATGAACACCAGGGAAGTGTGGTTGCCTTAAGGCCCGTAAAGTCAAGTGAGATAGAAAGGTATGGAATAGTCGAAGTGGATAAAAAGGCCGAGTTCCTTTATAAGATTAAGAATCTTGTGGAGAAACCACAACCTTCCGTAGCTCCATCGAACCTTGCTGTAATGGGGAGATACATACTTATGCCAGAAATTTTTTCCGCCTTGGAATCTACCTCACCGGGTTGGGGAGGGGAAATACAGTTGACAGATGGATTGAAATGCTTACTTAAAAAGCAGGCCATTTATGGCTACCAGATTCAAGGGGATTACTATGACACGGGTACTATCCCTGGCTGGATACAAACCACCGTGGCCTTTGCTTTAGAACATCCTGAATTTGGGCCAGCATTGAGGAATATCCTATCTTCCTTTAGCGGTGATCTTCACCGGGATTAGAGGTAGGGTTTGACTTACCTCCGCTATCAGGTCGAGCGATTTGATCCTGTTCCTCTTTTTCTAAGGCATCAATAAGGCGGGCTGCCCTTGGATACCCGATGTGGAGGCAGCGTTGCAAATAAGAAGCAGAGATGTGCTCATGCTGTTGAGCCAGGCGTTTTACTTCTCCCAGTAAAGGGTCTGGTCCGGAAGCTATTTTTTGACTTAGAGTGATAGGTTCTGCCATCTCGTCAAAATTGATTAGGTTGATATCAGTGCCACTCTGGTTTCCCCAGAAATATACCATCCTCTGTATTTCAGAGTCAGAGATGAAACTGCCTTGAAGGCGTTTAGGTCTACCAGATCCTCTGCCAAGCAATTTCTCAGCTCCAACAGCGTCAAGGATAGTCCTGGAATCTACCTGAGAGGTAACCGCAAAACTAATGCGGCTTGGGAAATTAGCCTTGATGAGTCCTGTTACTACGTCTACTGATGGACGCTGGGTAGCTACAATGAGGTGGATGCCGGTAGCTCGGGCTAACTGCGCCAGGCGACAAAGGGTACGTTCTACTTCATCAAAGGCTGTCATCATTAAATCAGCTAGCTCATCAATGATCAGTACCAGATATGGCATACTTTCACCCTGGGCTCGGTCTTTGTTATATGCTTCGATATTACGTGCCCCTGCCTTGGCAAAAAGGCGGTAGCGGTTGTCCATTTCCTGGTTAAGCCAACGCAGAGCCTTTACAGCTTTATCGCTCTCTACAACCACAGGGGCAGCCAGATGAGGAATACCATTAAATATAATTAATTCCACCCTTTTGGGGTCAACCATAATAAAACGAATATCATCAGGACTGCTGTGTAAAAGTAGACAGCAGATGATTGAGTCGAGGCAGATAGTTTTACCACTACCAGTCGCACCGGCAATGAGCAAGTGAGGCATTCTGGCAAGGTCTGCTGATGTTGCCTCACCGCCGGCACCTTTACCCAGGGCAATGGCTAGCTTTGACCTGGCTCTTATCTTCTGGAAGGCCATGGACTCTATCACACTTCGCAGTGATACTGACCCAAACGTAGTGTTTGGAACTTCGATACCGACTACGGATTTACCTGGTACAGGAGCCTCGATTCTAATGCTGGGAGCAGCTAGGGCCAGGGCTAAATCATTTGAAAGGGAGGTAATACGCTCTACCCTGATTCTTGTCTTTGATACCTCCTCCAACCGATACTGGCCATTATCCGTTACTTTTTTGTATTTCCTGTCCCATCCAGGCTCAATCCCAAATTGTGTTACTGTGGGTCCTACGTTTATTTGTCCGACTTTAACTTCAACTCCATAACTGGCCAGGGCTTCTTCAATTAGCCGAGCTCGTTTATTGATGTCATCTTTGTTTAATTCTACCTCCTTGGGTTTTTCCAGGATATCTATAGGGGGAAGCTGCCATCCACCAGAAGTGAGAATCGGCTCTCGCTGAGATTGCCATAATGCTGATTCGCTGTGTTCAAGGTTCAGGTTAGCAGGGGGAGTTAGGGTTTTGGCTGTCTCCTCTGTTCTTTGAGGAACGTTTTTCTCAGCTTGGTAGGGAACTGACTGCCTGTCTACAGGTTCTATCTGAGAATGAAATTCAGATGTACTGGACATGGGTGCTTTTGCAAATTTACTTATAAGGCGTCCAGTACTGGTAGTCAATTTTTTTAATGTACTCCACGCTCGCTGGGGTATAATGAAGATAATGCCAAGCACGGCTATTCCAGCTAGACGAATAACACTGATTACATCGGGTGACCCTAATAGCATTTGGCCGAAGGTGCCTCCCAGCGTAACTCGGCTCAGGATACCCCTGTTAAAGGCAAATAAGGACAGCGCACCCCATGTTGCTAGAGCCAGTATTATTCCTCCTAAAAAACAGTTCCATTGTTTAAACAGTTCGATAAGGTGTTTCCGCCTTATCAACTGGACTGTTATACTCAAAGCTATCGCTATTATTATCAGGCCAAATCCAAATATACTGAGAATATGCAGTGCAGTAGCAGCTATGCTTTCGCTAAACCAATATACCGAGACTGCAGCAAAGCTTATTATTATGATAATTAATAAAGTACGAGCTATTACTACAGCAGGAAATCGTTTCTTTTCTATTTGCCCTCTTACTTTTCTAGGTTTGAGGTTGCTAGAGGCATTTCGCTTAGGCTTTGGCACTGCCTTATACCCCCTTTGATTGAGCTGATAGAGGGTTCTTCATTTCTATTATCACGGGGACGATAACTGGGCGGCGGTGGGTCTTTTCATACAATAATTTTGCAAGAGGGTCTCTTATCCTGCTTTCAAGATTTCTTCGTCTTGATTGCGCTGCTCGTTTTTCTGTGGAGAGCCCCTTTCCAGCATTATTAACTACATTGGTGACTAATTTTTGGATTTCCTCTATTAGAGATCGACTCTCTTCAGAACTGATAAGCCCTCGATTTACAACGATAGGCTTTTCTAATAACTTATTTTCTTTGGCGTCTATAATTAGAGATACCATTACAACACCATCACGTGAGAGTGCTTTCCGCTCACGCAGTATGGCGTTATCAATCTTCTCTGGTGTTGAACCATTTATGCAGATTTCTGCCATACGTATTTTATCAATAACATGGCCTCCTTCCAGGCCAAGTTCCAGTACATCACCATCCTGGAGGACAAAGATATTGTTTTCTGGCATATTAAGGGAACGTGCTAATCTGGCGTGTAGACTCAAATGACGATATTCACCATGGATGGGGATGAAAAACTTAGGCTGTACCAAATTGAGAAGAAGCTTTAATTCCTCTTGTCCTCCATGTCCATGCACATGGACTTGGGCTAACTTACTATAAATTACATTGGCTCCCTGTTGGAAGAGACTGTTGATAGTTTTACTAATCAGGGTTTAATTTCCTGGGATTGGAGTAGCCGAGATTACCACAGT
>CAYVML010000222.1:0-3481 GCA_964452475.1 uncultured Dehalococcoidales bacterium | reverse complement strand
AGTTTCTCCCTTTTCCATTATCATAGGATCACTTAAATCAACTTTTTTACTAGGTATCTTGGTATAAATACGGACAATATCTAGAGCCTCGAAAATAGCCTTTCTTAATTCTTGTAAACCATTCCCTTGACTGGCAGAGATTGAGGTTATGGGGAATATGCCATCACAATACTCTTTTAATTGTCTCCAATTAACTACTGTATTGTCAGCATCATTCTTATTAGCAATAATTAGTGCCTTTTTAAGGAAACTTCCGGGAGTTGTATTTGGATCAGTACTGGGAAACTCAATTCTGATTTCCCTCAATACTTGAAGAGTACTTTGTAATTGACCAATTGGGTCTAATATAAGTTCAACAACAATAGCAATTAAGTCAGCTCGTCTCAATGAATTTCCCATTAGTATACGTATATTCTTGTGTTCTATAGGGGGGGTATCAATTAGCTGTATTTGAACATTTTCAAATTTCATCATCCCAGGAATAAGCAATTGAGTAGTGAACGGATAAGAAGCAAAATGAGAGTTTGCTTCTGTTATAGAGGATAGTAGTTTAGATTTGCCTACATTGGTATGCCCAACCAGCATCACCTGAGCAGCACCTTCTTTTTCAATATAGAAGCCTGCTCTTTTTGCAGTCGCATTTCGTTTTTCTGATTCCTGAGTTAGCTTTGCTATTTTTTTTCTGAGATCTGCATGCAATTTATCGGTGCCTTTATGACGTGGCATGACAGCAAGCATTTGTTGCAATGCATCGAGTTTTTCTTCAGCGTCTTTTGCGAGCCGGTATCGCTTTTCGGCCTCAAGATATTGTGGTGTTAAATTAGCTGGCATAAATATATTTTACCATCCCGACTAATACAGCAAACAATTAATGAGGTCATAGTTTAAGGGTTGATTGTTGGCTTATATATAGACATCGTTCTCTTATCTGATATAAGATATAAAAGCCATTCAAGTTATCATTGGTTAAATATGACAGATCTTGCCGCATCAGATATATTAAAAATTTTATACAGAGGAATACGTAACTATACAACCAACCGTCCTTTGGCTATGTCTTTGGAGGTCACGCTCTCTTGCAATTGTAATTGTAAGCATTGCGACCTTGGTGGCATGATAAAGAACGAGAAACGCCTCAATGCTGATGAATATGCCAGCTTAGTCCATCAATTAAAGCCACCTGTAGTACAAATATCAGGTGGAGAGCCTCTTCTTCGCAAGGATATAGTGCAGATAGTTAAAGCGATAAAACAAGGAAATGGGACACCCTATATAATACTTGTTACAAATGGAGTGTTGCTTGATGAGTTTGTGTATCTACAGCTACACAATGCAGGAGTAAACCAGCTATCAATATCCCTCGATTTCCCGGATGAGAGGGTGGATGATTTTCGAGGCCATCGTGGCTTGTATAAGCATTTGAAAGAAATAATACCAAGGCTGTCTAAAATCGGTTACAGGGATATCTTACTTAATACTGCGATAACCAGCGCAAATCTCAATGATTTACTAGCTATAGCAAATACAGCCCAAAAATGGGGAGTATCTATATCATATAGTGCTTATACTCAACTTCGTACGGGCAATCAGAGCTATTCTATAAATGATACGGCGTCTTTGGAAATCCTGCGCAAAAATATCTATAGCTTGATGGAAATGAAGAAACATAGCGATTGTATTACCAATTCTAATAAGGTATTTCTAGATACAATATTATTCTTCGAGCAAGGATTTATGCCGAATTGCAAGGCTGGTATACGATTCTTTGTAGTGATGCCTGATGGTAGCTTTGTACCATGTTCTCTAATGAGACAGAAATTTTCTAATCAGAAGGAAATGATTGCGAATTTTTCGCGAACAAATAAATGTGGTGGCTGTTGGGTAAGTATGAGATCATATACTGATAGATCACTTTTAGCTCTACTTAAGGATTGTCCATCATATGCAAAGAGGTTAATAGCGTTACATAAAGGATATATGGTAAAGAAGTACAACGGTATTCCCGAGCATGTGTTACCAGAGTGACGGCAGGCAGCTTAGAAATTCAAATCCTAAATATGATTCTGCTATACATCTGAGAAAACGACCTATAAAGCAAGCCAGTATAAACTTCCATAATGGGTATCTGGTGGATCCAGCAATAATGCCAATAAGATCAAAGACCAGTATCGGTAACAAAGCAAAAAGGAAAATAGAGAAACTGCCATAGCGTTTCATCCATTGTTCAGCACTCTCGTATTTCTCCCAGTATCCAGTGAGAGCTATTTTTCTGCCAAGATACCCGGCCAAATAGCTGGTTAGCTCACCGATAGTTGCTCCAATCGTTGCTACTAAGCCAACCACCAAGGGGTTCATTATAGCTCCAGCAGCAATATTAATTGCTTCTCCTGGAACAGGAAATAATATGGATGCGCAACAAATTAAATTTGTTAGGAATACCCCTACATAGCCATAGGTTAGGAAGTGCTCCATGTTCAGGTAAGTGCGAGCTATCATAAAAAGAAATACCGAAAAACTCAATATAAGAACAAAGGCTATTATCTGGAATAGCTTTCGGGATAAGACTTTGTCTCTGATAAACTGGATTTTGTTGCTGCAACTCATATAATAAAATAAAACTATAGCATAGTGGTATAAGAGGTAGATAAGGCCAACAGCATTAGAGAGACATCACAAATTCTAAGTTATAAAATATTTGATCGTTTAAATGATTATGATATTACTTGTGGTATCATGATTAGCAATATATCTTAAGACCCTCATCAAACGAATATTCCTGTTATAACTCATACAGTATATTTTGGCCGTTTTTACTAAGAGATAATAGATTTAAACATAACTCCTTTTCTCTGTTTATATTCACTACCCCTGAGATAGAAGTTACAGACTCAGTCAATTTGACAACGCATCCAGAACCTATCACTCTGAGGGTCGATATAATAAAACTTGTTTCCAATGAAACATCCATTGTCAAAATGCCAATCATTTTCGCCTTGGGTAACAAGTACTACAGACATAACATACCCATCGTCATAAGCACGTGCTTGGAGCAATTTTGCAAAGTCATCACAATCGAATTGATTAGTAATATATTCATTACTATCAGTGCTATCTTGTAAAAGCCAGAGCTTAAGTTCCTCCTCATCTCGAAACTCTCTTACTGTTTGCCATGGTCCCGGTTTTGCAATGTAAGCATCTTTCCAATATTGCAATAGCCATTTAGTATCTGTTAATGCATCTTTATCCATCGGTAATGCATTTTCCATCAGGTCTATATGGTATCTCAATCGTAAGTATTGTAATTCTAGCTCTTTATATTGCTTACTCAAATAATCAAATTTAAAATTCAATTTATCGTATTCTGAATCGTAGCCTTCTCTTAGTTTTTGGCATTGGGACTTAGCTTCCTGTAATTCTTGAGTTTGACTTTTAAGTGTAGAGTACTGGCTGCTGCTATATATACCTGTTGTTATCAACAACC
>CAYVML010000221.1:0-3485 GCA_964452475.1 uncultured Dehalococcoidales bacterium | reverse complement strand
GCATGTGCTGATCAGCCACTTGGAGCCAGGATAGTGGGTATTAGTACTGAGAAGATGGCGCTCTTTTCCTTTATTCTGGCTGCTGCGCTGGGAGCTATTTCTGGAGCCGTAATAACTCCCCTAGCCATGACAAGTTATGGTGTAGGCCTTCCTTTGACAGTAAAAGGGATGCTGGCTGCTTTTCTGGGA
This sequence comes from uncultured Dehalococcoidales bacterium, assembly GCA_964452475.1. Taxonomy (GTDB): domain Bacteria; phylum Chloroflexota; class Dehalococcoidia; order GIF9; family AB-539-J10; genus JAUUZT01. Next base: position 3,296 of record CAYVML010000221.1, on the reverse strand, counting down.
GGTCTTAATAGGGCAGAAGGGGTTATTGCTGGTGGGATGGTATTAGGACTTGCTGAGGCAATGTCGGCTGGTTTGATGCCCAGCGGTTATTATGAGGTAATAGCGCTGGGGACCTTAATTGTAGTGTTTTTATGCCGGCCTCGCGGTTTAGTAACTACAGAAAGCGAAGTTTAACTGAGAGAGCAATTATTCTCAATGAAAATATCAAGAATAGCAACAATACTAAGGCGACAACAGTCTACAAAAATAGTGCTTTTGCTTTGTATACTGTTTTTTATACCACTGCTTAATAATCTTTACCTGAATACAGTATTAATAAGTATAGGTTTCTATTCCATAGTAACGATGGGTTTTATTTTATTAATGGGCTTTGCAGGTCAGATATCATTGGGACAGGCTATCTTCTTCGGCCTTGGAGCTTACATATCAGGAATACTAACTGTTAACCACAACATCTCACCATGGTTGGCTCTTGTTCTGGCTACCTTTGCTACAGGGTGTATCGCCATACTTCTTGGCAGGGTCATATTCAGATTGCGCGGGCTTATTGTAGGAGGTATAACGCTTGCTCTGAACCTGGTGTTTTACAACCTGGTACTAAGTATGTCTGGATTAACTGGTGGTGCTACAGGCATGATGAATATTCCTAAACTCCCATCGGGAGGATTCATGTCATACTCGCTTTTTATTTACTATATGGTCTGGATGAGCTTTTTTCTACTGCTAATTTTTTCATTGAATCTTGTCAACTCAAGGACAGGGAGAGCTTTAAAAGCTATGAACTTATTTAGTGGTGGGAGTGATGTAACCGCTCAGGTTATGGGCATAAACATAATAAAGTATAAAGCTGGCATATTTGCAGTAAGTGCGATGTATGCGAGTTTGGCTGGCAGTATTTATGCTCATTACATCAGCTGTATAGAACCGGCTACTTTCGGTGTTAGCTACTCTGTGATGATAGCTATAATGGCTATACTGGGAGGATTATCAAGTCCATGGGGAGCTATTCTGGGGGCCAGTTTGCTCGTGGGTATTACTGAGTTACTACGTGAAATTATTCCTTTATTCACAGGTGGAACCACAGGGGCGTATGAATTGATAGCCTATGGTGTTATCCTGATGGCCACCTTGCGATTTTTACCACATGGGGTGATATCGGTCTGCAAGGGATTAACTAATTTAGGAGAGAAAGGTAGATGGAAAACAATCTTGCCACACTCTCGGATGTCATAGTCGATGAAAAGGTGATGTCACCACAACCGCAACGACAGCCTATCCTGGAAATTAGAAACCTGTCTATGGCTTTTAAAGAACTCATGGCTGTAAATGAAGTTAGTTTCTCGGTTTTTCAGGGTGATATTACAGCAATAATAGGGCCAAATGGCGCAGGTAAAACAACCTTGAGTAAGCTTACCACTGGACTGCTGAAACCACTCAGTGGCGAGATATGGTTCAGACAGCAAAAACTAAATAGGCTTAGACCATATACTATTGCAACACTGGGAATTGCTCAGGTTTTTCAGGATATCAAGCTCTTTGAAAACATGTCTGTTATTGAAAATGTTATGGTGGGTTGCCATGTGTGGACTAAGAGTGGCTTCTTGGGTTCCGGATTAAGGGGAAGGCATACCAGGCTAGAAGAGCAAACGATTCGAACCACGGCCTGGGATAAATTATGTCTGGTGGATTTGCAGGAAAAGGCTCAAGAAAACCCTTCCAGCCTGTCATGGGGGCAACAGAGGCTTGTGGGAGTAGCTCGCGCCTTGGCTGCTAATCCGAAGCTGCTATTTCTCGATGAACCATATGGAGGCCTGAGGTCAAATGAGATAGAAAAACTGAGTCAGTTGGTACTAAAACTACAGAAACAAGGGTTGACTATTATTATTGTAGATCATTTATTAGATTGCGTAATGAGAATAGCTAATAGGGTAATATTTCTTGTCGATGGGAAAAAAGTTACTGAGGGGACCCCGTTGGAAATAGAGCAGAACGAGCTGATCAGGTATACCTACATGGGCAACGAAGTATCTAAAGGTAGAAAGAGAAAAGAAAGTGGAAAATGAAACTTCGGTCCTGAAGTTACATAATGTGTATGCCAGTTACGGTACTGTACAGGCACTTGAAGGAGTATCCCTCACTGTAAAAGCAGGAGAAATCGTAACCCTTATCGGAACTCACGGTAGTGGAAAAACCACCATATTAAAAGTAGTTAGCGGGCTATTGTTGGCTACAGATGGCGAAATCTATTTAAATGATCAACAAACACTTGGATTTTCAACAGAAAAGTTGGTGGAGCTTGGTATAGCCTATGTGGACGAAAGGAAGCTCCTTTTCCCATCAATGACTGTGCTGGATAATCTAATCCTTGGTGCCTATCATTTGCACAAGAATGACTATCACTATGATGTAGAGGAAGATATGCAGGCAGTTTTTAAGCTATTCCCGGTTATAGGGGAGAGAACTGAACAGACAGCAGGTACCCTTTCTGGAGGAGAACAACAGATGCTAGCCATTGGCCGTGCACTAATGTCAAAACCAAAACTACTCTTGCTGGATTGCCCATCATTGGGACTTGCTCCATTACTGGTTACCAAGGTAGTAGAGGCAATATCCGCACTGAAAAAACGGGGAATTGCGATACTTCTGGTTGAGCAAAATATTCCAGTTGCTCTTAGTATGGCTGACAGAGGATATATAATGGAGAAAGGTAGTATAGAGGCTGAAGGCTCATCGAGTGAGCTACTTGCTCTGCATTCTGAGTTAATCAATAGGTGAGGTTAGGGGTTGGTGAATACATATCGATGGCGCCTGATGCCTGGTTTTATATTCCTCCGTCTATTCCAATTACCTGTCCAGTGATATAACCTGCCCGGTCACTGGCAAGAAATGCTACCAACTCGGCGACTTCTTCAGGCTCACCGAAGCGGTGCAATGATGTCATCGCAAGAATAGATTTTTTTATATCCTCAGGAAGTTTATCTGTCATCTGAGTTTTAATAAAACCCGGAGCAAGTGCATTAGCTGTAATGTTCTTAGAACCTACTTCACGGGCTACGCTCTTGGTAAAAGCAATGAGCCCTCCCTTGGAAGCTGCATAGTTTGTTTGGCCTACATTTCCTATTACCCCCGCAATTGAAGCCATATTAATAATGCGGCCCTTGCCCTGCCTTATCATAGATCTTAAAGCGAATTTGGTACAAAGAAACGCACCTCTCAGGTTGATATTCAGCACATCATCCCAGCTATCATCATGCATTCTCAGGAGTAAACCATCCTTGGTTATCCCGGCATTATTG
>CAYVML010000220.1:0-3485 GCA_964452475.1 uncultured Dehalococcoidales bacterium | reverse complement strand
GATTTGATTTTTGGGTAATAAATCACTGAGTAAATTCCATCTTTTGCTAAATAACCTTTATAATTAAAATCCTCAAAAACTGTTGGAGTTTTTAATTTTCCGGTAATTATTAATTCCTCGCCATATTTGTATTTTGGATACCTGCTAAGAGTAATTAAAATTTTCCCTGATATTTTTTTAGCTTTATTTTCAGTTTTTATGCCAGTAGTTTTTATAAATAGTTTGGTATTATCTCCGGCTGGAAATTCAAAGGGAACTCTGTCTTATTAGTCTGTGAGCAGGTCAATGATATTTAGTGATGGAGGATGGAAATTATGAAGATACTGGCTATAGTTGGCAGTCCCAGGCCAAAAGGAAACACCAGTTACCTGGTGGATAAGGCGCTCGCAGAAGCGGCAAAGAGTGGAGTGCAGACGGAGAAAATCATGCTGAGTCAGTATGACATAAGACCCTGCCTCGGGCATGATAATTGTGCTACTTTCAAATCATGCACTCAGCAGGATGATGCTCCCTGGATTCTGGAGCGATTCTGCCAGGCGGATGCTGTGATACTGGCGACGCCGGTCTACTGGTACAACGTAACAGCTCAGATGAAAACCTTTATCGATCGTAACTATTTTATCTATCAGCATGATATACAGCCGCGTGCCAAGGCGGTGGGCATTATCGTTGCGGCAGAGATGGAAGGCATTGAAGATACGCTGAATACGCTAAGGAAATTTGTCGAATGGACCTTTCCAATACCGAAAGACAGGATTATCAATGTTACTGGCTACGCCAACAAGATGGGTGAGGCGGAAGCGAATACATCCCTGGTTAACGGAGCCATAGCACTTGGACGACAACTTGCGGACATCATTCAAGAAGAAAATTCAGGATAGTATCTCAGGACTGCTTTCGTATTTCATTTCGCTTCATCCCGTCACCCGGATTGCCACGGCAGCAAAGCTGCCTTGAAATGACGGAAGTGGGGGATTCTTTGGCCGCTTACACTCCCTCGATGATGACCAAAGGGGGTGCCCTTTCTGCTTTCCCTCTCCCTTTCCAAATAATCTTTCATCTTTCATGTCATTGTGAACGAAGCGCTGCAAGCTTAAACTTAAAGCGAAAAGGTACTAAAGTCATCAAAATACTTTATAATGTATAAGGAATAATATTATATAAGACTATTGACATGTATGTATTAGTGCTCTAAAATGCCACTTACATGAAAAGCTGCTTAATATTACGTAATTAGACGAATACCTCAATATGAAAAGCGTAACGGTTCAACATAAGGCTGCAAGAGGAGAAATACCATCGGTCATGACTGGTAACCGCTTTCGGTTTGATAAGCAGCAGATTGACAGAGGGCTACAACAGAATCCGAATGGAAAACAGGCAGATATCCTGGTTGTTGATGATGAACCGATAATTGGGCAGCTCATCGATAGTATTTTAAAAGAAAAAAATCAACGGGTAACAACTACTGTGAGCAGCTTTGAGGCTTTGAAACTCGTTGCCAGTGGTCACTTTGATTTAATCTTTCTTGACCTTACCATGAAAGAACTTGATGGGGTTGAAGTTTTCCGCCGCATAAGGGAAAGGGGCAAGGATGTGCCGATTGCTGTCATCACCGGTTATCCTGATAGAGAGCTATATAGAAAGGTTATGGAGTTTGACCTTCTTACTGTCATAAAAAAACCTTTTCAGTTTGACAATATACTATCAACCGTCCGCAGTGTAGTACAGGGAAGGATTAATTAATAGATGAAAAAGCCCGGCAGTATTGATTATAGGTACATGAAGGATATAGGCGAAAGACTGCGCCGAATGGTTGGGGACTTGCAATATCAGAAACTTCTTTGGATATTGGATTATATGGCTGATGAGGAGGCTGCGTGAGTACATTAAATGATAAAGACTTTTCTGATAGTGATATTCTAATCGTCGATGACAATGTTGCCGACCTCAAATTACTTGTGAGCCTATTAAGCGAAGCGGGTTACAAAGTACGGCCAGCTACCAGTGGCGAGTTAGCCCTGCGCAGCGTGCAAACTAAACTGCCTGATCTAATCCTTCTGGATATCATAATGCCGAATATCGATGGCTACGAGGTGTGCCGGCGCTTAAAAGCAGATGAGAAAACCAGTTCTATCCCAGTTATCTTCATCACTTCCATGGGCGAAGAGAAGGAAAAAGTGAAGGGCTTCCAGGCTGGTGTCGTGGACTATATATACAAACCCATCCAGAAGGATGGAATGCTGGCAAGGATACGAACACATCTTACCTTGAGGCGCGCACAGTTGGAGCTTATACGCAGCAATGCTGAACTATCAGAATTGAACACGACACTCACAAATGAAATCACCGAGCGGAAGAGGGTGGAGGAAGAACTGAAGCTGAGGGCAGAAATGCTGGACCAGGCGACGGATGGAATAGTGCTTCATGATTTCGAGGGGAATTTCGTTTACGCAAATGAGACGTGCTTGAGAGAGAGGGGATACACCCGTGAAGAATTTCTAAAAATGAATAGTAGGGATGTAGTAGCTGATTCTGAAAAAGTTGAGGAATTGTTACAGGAGATCATAGAAAAAGGATTCCGTCACGGCGAGTTCGATATTCGTAGCAAAGACGGGACACTGGTGCCAATGGATGCTGTGGGTACAGTGATTAAATCAAGGGACAAAGAGTACATACTCAGCGTTACACGGAATATCACCGAGCGCAAGAAGGCGGAAGAGGCCTTGCGGAGCGGTGAGGAGAGGATGAGGCTCTTCATGAATTCAGCAACCGATGCCTTCTCCATTTATGACTCAGAATTTAAACTTGTTGACTGCAATGATACAAGCATGAAGATGTACTTTCCCGGACTCAAGAAGGGTGATGTAATAGGGAAGAACTTGCTGGAGTTGCTACCTCGTTTAAATGGTACTGAAAGGTATGCCAGAATGCAGAAGGTTATAAAGACAGGGGAGCCATTTTTCGATGATGACACAATTTCCTATAGTGATGATCCTTCAGTTCCAGAGTTAGAACGGAGGCACATATCTATAAAAGTGTTTAAGGTAGGCGATGGTCTGGGAGTGGTTTCCACGGACATCACCGAGCGCAAGAAGGCAGACGAAAAAATCAAGGCCTCTCTTGCTGAAAAGGAATTACTGCTGAAGGAAATCTATCACCGGGTTAAAAATAATATGCAGGTTGTCTCCAGTCTATTGAATCTCCAGTCAAAAGCGATAAAGGATGATGAGACCCTTGAGATGTTCAAGGAGAGCCAGAATCGTATAAAGTCTATGGAGCTTGTCCATAACAAGCTGTACCAGTCGGCAAACCTGGCAAGTATCAAATTCGGGGAATATGTTAAGGAAATGGCTAATGAGTTGATAAGGTCATACAAGGGCAGTTCAAGCAGGGTTGCGATAAAGGTAGAAGACAGCGATGTTTCCCTGGGAATTGACCAGGCTATTCCGTGTGGCATAGTGGTCACCGAGCTGTTTTCCAAT
>CAYVML010000219.1:0-3498 GCA_964452475.1 uncultured Dehalococcoidales bacterium | reverse complement strand
TTTCTGTATCATCTTTTTTAGTCTAGAAAATTAAAGGGAAATAAAAAAGATGATACAGAAAGTAAATATGGAAAAAATAGTTTCCCTATGCAAACGCAGAGGTTTTATCTTCCCCAGCAGTGAAATCTACGGCGGCCTCTCGAGTTGCTGGGATTATGGACCAATAGGGATTGAGCTTAAACGTAATATCAAGGCTGCTTGGTGGAAAACCATGGTACAAGAGAGAGACGACATATTAGGTCTAGATACTAGCATACTTATGTCTCCTAAAGTATGGGAGGCCAGTGGTCATCTTAAAAGCTTCACCGACCCTCTGGTAGAATGTGAATCCTGTCACTCAAGATGGCGTTCTAACGAAATAGAGACAGACAGTTGCCCAAAATGTGGTGGTAAACTCAGTGAGCCCAGAATGTTTAACCTTATGTTTAAGACATTAATGGGAGCAGTTGAAGAACAAGCTAACATGATTTACCTTCGCCCAGAAACAGCTCAAGGCATCTTTATCAATTTCACCAATATAGTGAATACATCCAGAAAAAAATTGCCGCTTGGCATCGCGCAGATAGGCAAATCATTCCGTAACGAAATAACTCCAGGGAATTTTATCTTCAGAACCCGCGAGTTCGAACAAATGGAAATGGAGTACTTCGTAAAACCAGGGACTGACGATCAATGGTTCGATTACTGGCTCAAAGAGAGGTTCAACTGGTATATCAATCTTGGTATTAACCCAGAAAATTTGCGTCTGCGCAAGCATAGTAAAGGTGAGCTAGCTCATTATGCCAAGGTTTGTTACGATGTCGAGTATCTATTCCCTATGGGATGGTCGGAGTTAGAAGGTATAGCCAATCGAGGTGATTATGATCTGACGCAACACGCAGAATATAGCGGTAGGGATTTCAGCTACTACGATAGAGAAACTAACACACGCTACATTCCTATTGTTATCGAACCCTCAGCCGGCGTTGATCGTTCCTTACTGGCCTTCCTCCTTGATGCCTATCACGAGGAAGAAATCCAGGGGGAAAATAGAGTGGTTTTGCGTTTCCCCCCCATTCTGGCACCAATAAAAGTAGCTGTCCTTCCATTAAGCAAGAAAGGGAATCTGACCTCCCTGGCAAAGGAAATTCATAAACAGCTATGCAGAAACTTCACCGCCCATTACGATGACTCCCAAAGTATAGGGCGAAGATACAGGCGCCAGGACGAGGTTGGTACTCCTTTCTGTGTCACCATTGACTTTCAATCTCTGGAAGACAATCAAGTCACCATCCGTGAAAGGGACAGTCTGGCGCAAATTCGAGTACCGATAAAGGACCTGGATTTCACCCTTAATGCAAAACTGAAAGGTGAGGCTTTTAATACCTCTCCATTATGGGGAACACAGCAAAAGTGATTTTAACTCTCGTAAATTGGTAATAGTTAAAAATGAAACTAAACTAAAAGAGGAATAAAAAATGAAAGAGGAAATATTCGAAGCATCTTTAACTACCGAGATGATCAAGCGTATGAGAGGAGCAGTAGTAATAAAAGGAGGCACCTCTGCTTATGGAATACTCGACAATTCACTCGAGGCTCTAAAGAGCAGAATGAAATCACCAGTCTTTGAGAATGAGCGGATGTGGAGGCTCCTCCGTGGTTCCTACGATATACACCAGCACAGTGGCCCATCCGCCACCACTGAACGTCTGTTCGATGAACTGGATCTGGCTATCCAAGGGTGCTATATAGGCCAGGGGGGAATTGTGTTTAAAAACCACGATACACCCAGCACTCGATCGGTAAAACTGGTTCAGAGAGTCGTTGACCAATGGGCTGAAGAGCATAACAAAAGGAAAATCGAACTATTCGGCGGCGTTGTTCTCAATAATACTGTCGGAGGGCTAAACCCCGAAGCCATTGTTGCTGCCTATCGCCTTGGAGGCAAATATGTTTGGTTGCCGAATTTAGACTCTAACCATCACCGTAAAGTCGCAGGAGAAGGGGAAGGAAAAGGCATAGATATAATCGATAAAAACGATAATATAGTCCCTAAAATGATAGATGTACTGGAACTAATAGCTGAAGGAGATATGGTCCTAGGGATAGGTCACCAAAGCACAAGGGAACGCTTAATAGTTGCAAGAGAGGCAGTAAAGATGGGAGTACACCGCATCGAAGTGAACCATGTTAATTATCCCATGACCTGGCTTACTCCAGAACAATGCAAGGAATTTGCAGACCTAGGTGTTTATATTGGAATATATGCTATGGACATGGGTAATTTTTATACCATGGATGAAGTTATACCCATCTATAAAGCCGTAGGACCAGAGCGGATAGTACTGGGATCTGACTGCGGTCACGTCGGACTGCCCTATGCACTGGATGGATTACGAAGGTTAATTTTTGAATTCCTAATCAGAGGTATCCCTGATGAACATGTCAAACTTATGTGCCAGACAAACGCTTATAACTTACTACACTAATTAATATGCCTGCTTATAGTTAACCAAACAAAGCTGGCTCCTATAATAATACTCATGCTATGTGGGCCTCTTAAAGCCCAGGTAGTATGCGTCCTCAAGGAGACCATCCTGAGAGTTTGCGTATCCTTATACCATTTTAAGCCTTGATAAATTAAAATACTATACACTATAATACCTTACCAGTAAGATAAGGAAAGAGGGAGTAGTGAATAATCAAATCATAGTTATTATGCTGGCTATAACATTACTCCTAGTAATTGCTTTGCCAGCACAAGCACAGGACAATAACAGTGAGACAATAACTATCACTATGACTACGAAATCTATCCTGGAAATCGAATTAAATCCCACATACTGGGAAATAGGAGCCGTGGAAGCAGATAAAGAGTATAAAACAAATCCAGAGAAAACCTGGTGTACTATAACGAACCGTGGTAACTGCATTGCCGACACCTACATCAAGGGAGACGACGCCAGATGGGTTGAAAATCCCAATAAAAAGTGGATTTTAAGTTCTGACGAAAGCAATAGCGAAAACGAATGTGTACTGTGGTATTGGATAGCATGGAGCAGTACTGACTACATTCCGGTTACAAAAGCAGGCAGCAGTATGGGTTCCGAATTTTGTATTGATCTTGATATCGGCGAGGAAAAACAAAAACAATTCGGGTTAAAACTGTTAACTCCCACCTCTATTATAGGTAGCCGAGACATGCAAAGCACAATTACCATAAGCGCAGTAGCTACTTGAAGATGCGACAGGATAGATACTCATTCTGGCTGATCGCCTTCTTATTAACGGTAATATTACCATCACCCGCCTCTGCCTGGAGCTTTAATGTATCACCTTCTGAAGTAGAAATAGAGAATCTATCCCCTGGTAATAAAGCTGAATTTGAACTCAGCATCCATAACAAGGAAAGTATGAACCATGTTTTTTACTTAAGCACCTATGTTCCTGATGAAACAGATATCAGGCAAGGGAGAGCTATCTTACCAGATGATAGCTGGATCAGCTTTCCCCAGCAGG
>CAYVML010000218.1:0-3502 GCA_964452475.1 uncultured Dehalococcoidales bacterium | reverse complement strand
CGGCGGATGAACTCGTTGGCCTTCTCGATCTCGAGCTGTTGTTTCTCGTAGGTCCGCCGCTCGACCAGCAGCCGTTGGGCCTTCTGCCGCCAGTAGGCCGAGAAATTGCCGCTGTAATCGGCCACCGTGCCGCGGATAAGCTCCAGCGTGTCGGGATTTTTCTTTTGTGGCATCATACTGCTTCCACTGGTGAAAGACTCATTAATTTGAATAAAGCCAAATTCTTCTGAAGACCAGAGAATAAGTTCTTCTGCAAATCTTGAAAGATGCATTATTGTAATAGCAGCTGCAGCATGATATTCAATTATAAAATCCCGGTCTGAAACAGCATCCATGCTATTAGTACTTATATTCTTGAAACCCAGTTCCCTGGCAATAAAATTACGGTCTATCTGATAAGATATCCCAGCTAAAGCACCACTACCTAATGGCATAACATCAGTACGTTTTAGACAGTCATAGAATCTTTCCTTATCACGTTGGAACATTTCAAAATATGCCAATAGATGGTGTGCTAGAAGAACTGGTTGTGCACGCTGAAGATGAGTATATCCAGGCACTATAATAGATATATTTGCTTCAGATACCTCTACCAGATTTTGCTGAAGCGCTCTAAGGTCATTTATAGTATCCAATATTTGTTTCTTGAGAAACAATCTAAGGTCAAGTGCTATCTGGTCATTTCTCGAGCGGCCTGTATGCAATTTTCCTGCAACGTCGCCAACTATAGTATATAGACGAGCCTCAATATTCATATGAATATCTTCATATTCTGTGCTAAAAAGGAATTTATCCTGCTGGATTTCCTTTTCTATAGAATGAAGTCCATCAATTATGATTTCAGCATCATCCTTCGATATTATTTCTTGTTTGGCTAACATCTTTACATGTGCAATACTACCTGCGATATCATGCATATATAATCGCTTATCAAAAGTAATAGAAGCCAAATAGTCTCTCACTAATTTGCTTTTATTTTTTAACATTTTAATCGTCATTAAAAAGTGCTTGGGCTTGCGATTGTATTTTTACTGGTAATCCCCAGATATGAATAAAACCCGGCGAAGCACTTTGATCAAACATATCTCCCTTATCATAAGTTGCAAGACTATAGTTGTACAAAGAATAAGGGGATTGTCTACCTACAATCTGGCAGGTCCCCCTGTGTAGTTTCACCTTTATTATTCCTGAGACATATCTTTGTGAGCTTTGAATATAAGCATCCAAATCCTGTCGGAGCCCGCTAAACCACAATGCATTGTAAACTAGATCAGCATATTCGTCAGCAACTCTGGCCTTGAATCGAAGTTGTTCTTTCGTAAAAACCAGCCCTTCTAATGCTTGATGAGCTTTAATTAAAACCACTGCAGCCGGCGCTTCGTAAACTTCCCTTGATTTTATACCAATTAAACGGTCTTCAATATGATCAATCCTGCCAACTCCATTTTCACCTGCCATTTTATTAACCTTCTGAATTAAAGACACGCCATCCATTGTTTCATTATTAATACTTATAGGAGTCCCCTTTTTGAATCCAATGTCAATATAGGTTGCTTTCTTTGGAGTATTCTCGATTTCCTTTGTCCAGGCAAAAGCATCACTAGGTGGTTCATTCCAGGGATTTTCCAAAACCCCGCACTCAATAGCTCTCCCCCAAAGGTTTTCATCAATGGAGTAGGGATTGTCTATTGTAATGGGGATGGGTATATTATGTTTTTGGGCATAGTTAATAGTCTCTTCCCTGCTCATATTCCATTCACGTGCTGGTGCTATTATCTTAAATTCCGGAGCCAAAGCAGTAATACTGACATCTAATCTAACCTGATCATTTCCTTTTCCAGTGCAACCGTGAGCTATTATCGAAATGCCTTCTTTCTTTGCCTCTTCTACCAATAATTTAGCAATAAGCGGGCGCCCCAGAGGAGTGTGCAAAGGATATTGCCTCTCATATAATGCATCAGCCCTGAGAGATGGGAAAACAAAAGAATTGATAAAAGTATCCTTTGCATCAATTACCAGAGATTTAATGGCTCCAATCTCCATTGCTTTTTGTCTTATATTTTCTAAATTGTCAACATTGCCAATATCTATACTAACTGCAATAACGTCAAGGTGATATTTTTCCTTGATCCATTTAACTGCTACTGATGTATCAAGTCCTCCACTGTAAGCCAATATGGCTTTCTCTAACATGTTATGACCTCCCTATTTAACTTTCTGTTCAAGCACGGTGGTTAAAATTTCAATTGCTATATCAATTTCTTTTTTGTCTACGATTAGAGGCGGCATAACACGAATGGCATTTGGCTTCACTTTGTTTAATAAAAGTCCCTTTTCTCCACATGAAGATACAACTTCTTCAGCAATGTCCTCTTTAAATTGAACGGCAATCAAAAGTCCACGTCCTCGTATTTCACTAATAATGTTGAAATGATTGTGTAATATCTCCAACTGATTAGTGAAATAATTCCCTATGTTTTTAACATTCTCCAATATGTTGTTTTTAAAGATATATTTTAAAGTAGCATATGCGGCAGCACATACTAGAGGATTACCAGCAAAGGTTGAACCATTATCCCCAGGAGTAAAGACCGAAACAATATTCTTAGCAAGAAAAGCGCCAATCGGTACGCCACCACCCAACCCTTTAGCAAGTGTCATAATATCTGGCTCAACCCCATAATTTTCGTAAGCGAAAAGCGTTCCCGTACGTCCAATACCAGTTTGAATTTCATCTAGCATAAACAGAATACCCTTATCTTTACACAATTGTTCCACTTCTTTAAGGTAGTTGTTAGAAGGCACATTTACACCACCTTCTCCCTGGATAGGTTCAAGAAAGACTCCACATGTTTGCTTACCAATTGCCTTTTCGATATCAGTAATACTATTGTATTCTACATTAACAAAACCATCAGGCAATGGAGTATAAGGATTCTGAAACTTATGCTGTCCAGTAGCAGCAACCATAGCAAGCGTTCTTCCATGAAAGGACCCATTGGCAGTGATGATTTCGTAAGCCCCATCAAGTTTTATTTTTCCATATCTACGAGCTAGCTTTATAGCTCCTTCATTCGCTTCAGCTCCACTATTCGATATGAAAATCCTGTCCAGGCAACTATTATCAATTAATAGCTGTGATATTTGAAGTTGTGGAATCGTGTAAAACTGATTGGAAGTTTGAATTAATGTCTTGGCTTGTTCTTGAATAGCCTCAACCACGGTTGGAGCACAATGTCCCAGACAATTAACTGCCCAACCAGCTACGAAATCAAGATATTTTTTACCGTTATCATCCCATACCCAGGCTCCTTCCCCTTTAACCAGTGTCAATGGAGTTCTTTTGAAAGTTTTCATGAATAATTCACTTTCCAATTTCTGCCATTTATTCTGATTCAATTTTTGTACCTCCTCTATGATTATTTAATACATCTATTAATGCATGAGGTTTATTCCCATTGACAATATAGGATACAGATACTGCAAAAGCTGCTTCTAAGCA
>CAYVML010000217.1:0-3504 GCA_964452475.1 uncultured Dehalococcoidales bacterium | reverse complement strand
CAAAGATCATTTACAACCAAGCACACTATGAGATACACACTTAAACAGAAGTCCAGTCGAGTTTCATTCACCAGCGCAAAGATAATAGTAGTGCCAAGTAAAAGGCTCGTCAGTATAATAATATAGTTATCATAAATTCTCATCGTTAGTGCATCTTCTACTATGCTCTTTTATTCTTGCTAGTGATTGCTCAGAATTTCCATAGTAATTATATTCTCCTGGTGCTTTGAAGTCTCGGAGTCTATTACTACAGGTTTCTCTAGAGCTTCGGCAACTATAGATGCAGCTATTGAGGCAGCAGGACTTCCCAGACTCTGTACTGCCCATGAATTGCTACTTTCCCTCAAACGTGGATGAGATATTCTGACTATAGCTCTGTTATCTCCAATGCTGACGTTTACTCCCCCCGCAATATCCAGGGTTCCCACTAAAAGAGTGGTGAGGGCCGTAGCTATTTCTTCTGGAGAGGCTCCAGGTTTTTTCTCCAGAGTATCCAGGATGTTTGAGCCAGTAGTAGTTACCAGAATTCCGATATCTTCGGGGTCTTCTCCAAAAGATACAACAAGCCTTTGCAGCAAAGGCTTCCTAATATTGGGATAATGTGGATTATGATGTAAAGGAATGATAGCTTTTGGCTTTCCCCCGCATAACGAAGACGGGAGGTACATGCCTCTGGCTTTCAGACCAAGTTCTTCAAGCAGAGAACCAAGATTTTCAACCCCTGTATCCATAAGCAGGTTGCTCAATTCAGGGGAAATTTTTGGGCGGGTTTCCCCAAGTGTCAGACATATTATGCCTACGGTTATCAATGAAATACCTAAAGCAATAATAGGAATAGAGTGAAGCAACCAATACGCAGTCGGCAGAACTCCTATACCTGCCAGCAATAATCCCCAGCCAAGCAAACTATATCTGGTATTAATCATCACCTTAACTTAAATAGATAATTCTTCATTGAATCAGTTATCGTAATATTTCCTGATATGTCTCTTCTTTTCATTAATATCGTATTATAATTTGTTTCTCCACGCCTTAATTTACAAATATTCTTTCATATTCTTCCATCTCTAGTCAACAGACTAAACACCAACTTGGGAAATCGTGTTAGGGACATAGCCACTTTTTAAGCTATTATCAGCTCAGGGGGAATAATTCAGTCAATATTTTGCTGGTAAGATTGTAAGTTATTTCTATTTTCCATCAGCGAATTTATTATTGACTGTGTGCAAGGCGATGCACTCAAAATTGCATTATAAATACCCCATTCAGTCAACGGGTCAGCTAAACCGGCAGCATCTCCTAAGAATACCCACCTTCCACCAAACCATTATATATTTTTACTATTCTTTGTTTGTCCGGGAATCTGGCTTCATATTGATGTGATCTTTCTACTAATAGATTATTAAAAATATGGAGCGTTCTGGTATTTGGCAATGGTTTGTCATAATGACCAAGGTACAATTTCTCAAGCTTATGCAGTAATCCAATATCAAAATCGAGGAGGTTTAAAACTTTATACGTAATTCCACCCGCACAGCATTTATTTCGTGGGATTTTTTCTTTCTCTAAAACTAGAACACTAAAATCTATGTGAAGCAGGTTGTTAATGGTCGATTATTAACTTGCTCCTGTAAACCTAATTGTTATATCTTTATGCAGGCTCCATATTATTACTGTAATTAATGGTAAATATAATTGCGTTATTCGACACTACGGCTTATCTATGCTCATCTCTAAACGCAAGGTTCTTATACTCACTGCCATAATAATGACATGCAGAGACGCAAGATATTTTCTCTAATACTGGCAATATTGAAGCAACTGGCTCTGGTGGCGGTTGTACTCTGGGTATTGCCGGATATTGGCATAAACATTCCTGTCTGGGGTCTCATCCCGATGATGGTTGCTCTGTGTGCGTACTCTATGCTGGGTTACAGGCTGGGGAAGAAAGCGATGGAGAAGAGACCTATGGTTTGGCCTGATATTGACAGCAAAGCAAGAGCAGCAACTTCCCTCACTCCGACAGGTTATATTCGTATTGGTACCGAGCTTTGGAAAGCCTCTTCCACAGGAGCGGATATTGACAAGGGAACAGAGGTTACCATCGTCAGGATGGAAGGGACACAGCTTTTTGTAATATCCAGAAATGATTTGAACGGATCGAAGAACGGCTGATTGAACCCGCCATGATCCCGGTTGCCTGAAATAATAATTTCTCTGAACAGGTGGGACAAAGCGAGCAGCCGTTAGCATGGCACTGAGAAGTCATCAGAATAGACAAAGCTATTGAAAAAAGGTATCCTTACAAAGCTATGGAGATTACATGGTCAGGGCATTCCTGTTTTAGTATTAAAGAGAAAGGTAAAGTACTTGTTACTGACCCTTATGGCCCCGAACTGGGTTATCCCCCGCTTAAACTTTCAGCAGACCTTGTAACGGTCAGTCATTTTCATCCAGGACACAGCTATATCGAAGGGGTTGGTAACAACCCAAAGCAGATAACAACTCCCGGGGAATATGAGGTAGGCGGTTTATTTGTCACCGGGGTCGCTACTTTTCATGACAACGAAAATGGAAGTGTCCGAGGTAAAAATACAATTTACCTCGTGGATTGGGGGAACATCGTGCTGTGCCACCTTGGCGACCTGGGACATCGCTTGACACCTCAACTGCTGGAGGAATTAGGCACTGTCGATGTCCTCTTTTTACCTGTAGGTGGAGTGTCTACTTTTTCCGTTAACTTGGCGGTTGAAACAGTACGAGCCCTGGACCCCCACATAGTCATTCCGATGCACTATCAAACTCCGGCATTGAACAGGAATCTTGAAGCCGTAGATTTTTTTCTTAAAAAGATAGGGGCTCAAAGTATTGAGGCAAAACCAAAGCTTTCATTAAGCCAGTCTTCTCTGCCTTCAAATACAGAAGTGGTTGTTCTCAATTACGCCTGAATCCTTTGACAATGCTCATTGGGCACTCTACAATAGCTCTATTATGAATCTGCCCAGGCAACTATATAAATTGCAGCAGATTGATAGCGAGATTAAGCGACAACGACAATATATAGAAGATATCGTCCGTCAGTTGAGTGGAAACCAGACATTGACAGCAGCTGAAGACGACCTTGCCCTGAAAAAACAACAGCTTGAAGATATACTGAAAAAGCAGAGAACTGTTGAATGGGAACTGGAAGATGTAACTGCAAGAGATAAGGATATCAACAGCAAGCTATATACTGGCGTAGTCCGTAATCCCAAAGATTTATTGGGACTCAAACACGAAGCTGAAAGCCTTAAAACCAGGATTGCCAACAAGGAAGATACGTTACTGGGGATAATGGCACAGGTGGAGGAAATGGAAGCACAGGAGAGGGCCCGTAGCCAAAAGGTTAATGAGTTACAACAGGAATGGCAGCAAAGGCAGAGAATCCTTTTTCAAAAGAGAGAAGAAAGTAACGCAGAGCTTGTCCGGTTAAGCGAAAGACAAGAAGAAGCATTACAACAGCTA
>CAYVML010000216.1:0-3506 GCA_964452475.1 uncultured Dehalococcoidales bacterium | reverse complement strand
GACAGCCTCTTCAGCTATGGAGGACACGAATGTCCAGATAACTCCTGCTGAGGTTGGCGTGAAGATTATCCTTACCGATAAACTGGTAAGAGATAATATGAATGATGTAAAGGCTGCGGCCGGTAAGATACTTGGTGCCGCAATGGAGAAAAAGAGGGACAAAGACTTACTTGGACAGTTTGCTGATGCCACAACTGACTTGGGTGGGTCAAATGACTTGACAATGGGTTTCATTGCTGCTGCCAGAGCGTTGTTAGCAGGTAATGCTACGACAGCTGGCGGACCAGCACCGTTACCCTATGCCTGTGTTCATCACCCGTTTGTTTTACTTGACTTGGTGGATGTTGTCACACCGATTTTGCCAGAGGCTGGATCTTTGGCTATTGGCACAGCTTTATCCGATGAAATTTTAAGGAACTATACCATCGGTAGGTTATTCGGTATGCCAATTATTGAGGATGGCAACATCACAATTGATACTACCCCTGACGCCCGAGGTGGCGTATTCGCCTCTGGGACAGGTGGAGGCATTATACTAGCAACTGCAAATGAGTGGTCGGTCGAACCTGAGAGGGATGCGTCCCTACGAGGGTGGGAGCTCAACGTTGTTGGAGAATATGGAGTTGGTGAGTATCTAGCAGGCTGGATAGTAAGTCTGAACAGTGATGCCGCCACGCCAGCATAAGGAGGATATAAATGAGTTTTCCAAATGTAATTTACGGAGAATACGGAGACGAGAAGGTCTCTGGTCTAACCAAACTCCACGAACTCGGTATGAAGATGGAGCTTCCTGATGGGCGTTCCTTTAGGTATGCCCGTGCTGGTGGGACTGCCGTTGTAACTGGCAAACTTTATCAAGGTAAGGGCGAAGAGGCTAATACAAGTCTATCCTCAGCCACAATCGCACTTGCTGCCACTGTTGCTGTAGGAGCGAGAAGTGTAGTCCTCACTATAGCGGGCACTGCTCTGGTAGCTGATGTCTTTGCCGATGGCTATTTGACCATCGCTTCAAGCGTAGGAACAGGAGTCGGACACGCTTATAAGATTGCGTCCAACAACTCCTGTGCCATTGGTGGGACGACTACCCTTACCCTTGCTGGTAACGATGAGATTAAGGTAGCTCTGGAGGGCGGAACGACCAAGGTGGGTATAAGGAAGAGCCCCTTTGATGAGGTGCTTCTAACCACGGCTGATACTGTTTCCGTGAACACCTTTGCTGGTGTCTCAGCAGCTTCGGCTGCTGCCAGTGCTTATTGCTGGATGCAGAGGAGAGGTCCTGCTGCGGTGTTTGTTGACGCAACCACAATCGTTGTTGGTCAACCCGTAACAGCATCAACTACTGTAGCTGGTGCTGTGGCGAATGTCGCTGCTACTACTGTGGGCGATACTCGGAAGAGTAGGCATATCATAGGCACGAACGTTAGCGGTGGCACTTCACACGTTGCTGCTAGTGCTGAGTATGCACTCATTGACCTAGAGATTGAATAGACACTTGGAGGGAGGGGGGTATTCCCCCTCCCTCACTTGAAAGGAGAAGAGGATGACGACGGAGTATAAATTAGATATCATAGTCCCCGCACACGAGCATCTAGGCTTGACAATGAAGTGTATGGATGCTCTCTATGCTCATACTACTGAGCCATTCCATCTTATCGTTGTAGACGATTCCACTGATTTAACCCCACTTTATATGGCTGATTTAACAAGAAAGTATGACAATTTAACATACATACATTCTGATGAGCCCTATAAATCAGGGAACCAAATCTTCAATATCGGCTTAGACCACGCCAAAACCGACTATGTAGCCACTGTTATGAACAGCATCACCGTAGAGCCTAAATGGGAAATCGCAGGGCTAAAACTTATGAGTGAAAACCCAAGGATAGGCATTGTAGGCTTCAAGTGTTTATTTCCCGATAATACCATAGAGAGTGCCGGTATAAAGATGCTAGGATACCTACCCTGTGATATTGGCAGGGATATGCCAAGCCATAGATTATCTGGTATTTATCAGGTTGAGGCTGTTCAGTGGGCTTTTGCTTTATTAAGGAAGCAGGCGGTAGTTGGCAATCTTGATGAAGACCTATTTAATGGTTTCAAGGGCGTTGACGATATAGATAATTGCTTCGTAGTAAAAGATAAGGGATGGGACATATTCCAGTGTGGATTAGGGGTTGGAGTCCACGAACCCAAGGCTAGTAGGGGGGATAACTCACTTGAGGGAAAGAAGTTAAACGCTGAAAATATGACCACATTCTATAAAAGATGGGGATTCTACGATGCTTTCCAAAAAGAGGTAAAAGGTCTCACAGAAGAAGACTTAGTTCACCAACCCCCCGCTTTAGAGAATGCGTCGTGAAGGTATTGCTGATTGTCCCCACTCATTACTACGAGAACCAATCCTTTACTTATCTATCTGTGAGTGATTTCCCGACAGGGTTAGCTTATATCGCATCTGCCTTAAAGGGGGCAGGGCACGAAGTAATAGGGTTGAACCTTAACAATAAGACAAGGTATCCATCGCCGTATCTTATGATGGTTAATGAGATACACAAAACATTAGAGAAAGAGAAACCAGACTTGATTGGGATTGGTGGGTTGTGTATAGATTATGCGTTCATTAAAGATGCTATGGAGGTTATCAGAAGATACACTAAAGCACCTATAGTAATGGGTGGCGGAATTATAAACAACGACAAGGAGTTTGTATTTAACCTTTTGAAACCTGACTTCTGTATTTGGGGTGAGGGTGAGGAGGCAATAGTTAAACTAGCTAAAGTTTTAGAGGATGATAAGCGACCAGAAATAGATAATGTAGGTTACTGGACGGAGAGTGGGGCTGTATTCAATAAGACGAATTACGACTATGGGGATTTAGATGACAGGGCATTTCCTGATTATGAGCCATTTGGAATTAGGGAGATGCTTGATGATTACTCAATGTCCACTAGAATCCTGTATAAGTATTCCCGACCCTATCCTAGGGTGATGACAATTAACACGGCACGGTCGTGTCCCTTTAACTGCTCGTTCTGTACCCATTCAGGCGGACCGAAGTATAGGGCAAGGTCAATTGAAAACATAATGGCTGAAATCAAAGAACTCTACGATAGGTATGGTTTCAATGTCCTTATTGTGGGAGATGAGCTATTTGCCGTAAACAAGAAACGGATGAAGGAGTTTTGCGAAACTCTGATTGAGAATAAAGAGAAATACGGGTGGGACTTTGATTGGATGTTCCAGACCCACGCCAATGCCAAGTTGGACAAGGAAGCGTTAGAGCTCGCTAAGAAGGCTGGTTGTTATTTCTTCTCTTACGGACTGGAGAGTGCCTCTCCTAAAGTCCTGAAGAGTATGAATAAGAAAACAAATGTCCGTCAATTCATAGAGGCTATTGAGCTGGCTAAGGAAGTAGGGTTAGGCTTTGGTGGGAATCTTTTATTTGGAGACCCCGTGGAAACAGAAGGTACCATCCATGAGACACTAGACTTCTGGGGCAAGCA
>CAYVML010000215.1:0-3537 GCA_964452475.1 uncultured Dehalococcoidales bacterium | reverse complement strand
ATTTCCTTGGTAGTGGACAGTTAGCAAGAGCAGCAGCTACACGGATTAAACTTTTCAGGGATGGCAATGTAGTAAAAATGTATATGAAAACTAGACATTCTGAAAGGCCAGACCCAATCTCCTTAAAATGGAATTACCCATTGCTTGTTGCTGAACAAGCAACCATTAGACCAAGAGAAGAATCCAAAGCAGGCATTATTACTTTTTTGCGAAATGATACTCTTAACATCAAGGCATGGCCACTTGGAGACCTTGTTAAACAAGTAGCTGGAAGCACCAATCATAATGTTAAGACTGTTAGGTCAGCAATATCAGACCTTGAAGTGGAAAGAAAGGTAGTATTGGAAAGAATTCCCGATACTGCTTCAAAGATAGTGAAGCTAGTTGATTGAATAGTTTCTATATAGAAATGGATGGAAAAATGGAAATCCAAATAACCATAAATATCAATTGGACATCGACTAATAATTCAAAGCTATTTTCCAATTTTCCACTAAATTCCATATAAGCTAGAACCAAAGAACAGAAGCAATCTTTGTAAAGTTACTACCAAATTAATGAAGGGATAGGTATGGGTTCATGTTGGCAATGCACGTGAAGCAGCACTGAAGAAACTACTTAGAATGAACTATCAGTTTGCCTTTTATTCCTATCTTCCTACATCTTGACTTCTATCAGCAAGCACTATTGAGGAAACAGCATCCATCATGGTAATAGCTATATCCATTACACCTTTACCCAGTCTGCAAATATTGTTATTGTCTATAGCTAATTTTTCTCCTATGTTCTTTCTATCCATACTAACTCTTGAACAGTATTCTGCATCAATTATTCCACCGTTATGAACAATGACATTTCTCTTCGCAGATAATTCTGAGAGTATCTCACTTTCTACTGCTTTCTTAATTGCATCACTTCGAGGGAAAGCGTATAAAAATGCTTCCTTTATTCCAGACAAAGAAGAAAAATCAAATTTATGTAATAGTACTGTACCTAATACTTTTGATAAGTTAAAATCATATTTTGATAAATATTCTATGCTTATTAATTTACCTTGTATGTCATTATCATTCTGCTCTCTTCTGAAATTGCCTAATTCCTTCAAAACATTACCTATGATGGTCTTTCCTCCAATATTCAAACTGGTTTCCCATAGTTCCCTCATAAAAACCTCGATGCTACACCACATTAATGTAATTACACTCCACAATATTCCCTTATAGTAAGGTGTGCTAATAAGCTCATTTTCCAGAAGCCCAATAAACGCTTTGTCTCCCTGTTCCATCATTTCTTCTGCCATCTTATATCTTTGGTGTTTTACTTCAGTCTCCATAATTTCCGTCATTTTCTCTGCGTATTTTCGCCTGCTCTCTTTATCTGCTTTATCGGGATAATAAACTCCACTAGCCAAGCGACCTTTAATTTCAAATATAGCTTTCTGAAACTCGACATTCATAAAGGAGCATATTACATAGGGAAGTGTAATCATAGTATCTGGCATTTTTAAGTTTTGACGTAAGTTCTCACCTACTTTCCTTAATTCGCAGACCTTGGTTTCGTTGAGGTAGCTCTCTAATATCGAGGTTTCAATATCACATTTACCACCACAAAAATCACCAATTGAAAGTCCTTCTACATTACTTTTTTTATCTGTCATATATCCCCCTTAATCCTTCCTTTTTCTGACTTAATAGCACTTTCATTTTATCACCTAATACCAAGAGTAAATGAATAACACACTGTCTCAACACAGGCTCACAAAATAATAATTCATACGCTAAATTGCCCTTTGACCTATACTACCAAACGATTTTACTTTAGATATTCTGCTAGTACATGGTGCATGTTTTTATTTATTGAGTTGTTCATGTTTCAGTCATCAAATAGGCAAGTAGCAATAGAGAACCAACTGAACTTTTAAGCCGAACTTGAATTTTTCTACGAGAGCAACTTCGGGTGGTCATGCTCCAAGTCAAACCAGTGTCCTGGGGTATACCCCCCTATCTATAACAGACAAGGTAAATGAGGCAGACTATAATTCTTGAATCTTCACAGCCACTTGTGAACTAACAGCTTTACCTTGTGAATTATTAGCTTTGAACTGTTGCTTACTAGGCAACAAAACTCACAGTTATATACAGGCTCAATAGTGGTTAATTATTAATTGAAAATCCCACATTCTTGCCTAAGTACTATTTATGGGATAATAGGATAGTTTTAAGATAAAGTAATACAGAGGGATATTTGGATATGCTTTTAAATAAGGAGGTTAAATATAATGCCTGTTCCAATAGAATGTAATATGCCAGATTTAGCAGACTTAACTCCTCTAATGGGACGGTTATTAATTAAATTCCTGGTTCGTGAGCCAAATTTAAGCCATAGATTAAAGCTATATCGAAGAATCTATATTCGTCTTTTAGATAAAGCAGTACGAGAATATCAATCAGCTAGGGCAATGGTTAATGCGCAGATAGCAGAAAGACAACTTCCTGTAGAAGAAATGTATAGAGACGGAAGATTAATTTATATGATTACATTCGTAGATTATATGGAAAATTGTATTAATGCAACACGTAGACTATGTGCAATAATAGAACGAATTAAAGGAGAATCTATATATCAATCACAACATAGAGATGCTAGAAGACAGATTGAGTCTTTGGATGACTCTATTCGAGGTATTAGAAATTTAGTTGAGCATATGGATGAACAAATAATGAAAGACCAAGTAGCTCCAGAGCAACCGATAATGTTGATAATTAATGAAAATGGAGACCGTCTTAACATATTAAACATCGAGATTAAATGTGTAGACTTAGCAAATGTTCTGAGAAGGATACATCAAATCGGAGAATATCTTTTACAGCCTTCTATATAAGCATATATCCAGTTGAAGAACCTTATAGTGAGAACAACCATCAGATAAACACAAATATGTTTATGCATTATTTTCAGTACTACTAATACTCTAAGTATAGTGTAGAGTCATAGATAACTACTTCTGTATATCTATGGGTTTGTTATCTAATGATTATTTTTTTCTTGATATAGGGCTAAAGCATCCTCAAATGTCAGGCTAGCTGCATAGTGGCTAACCATGTTTGGAGTCTCCCAACCACCTAGAGACTGAATAACCTTATTGCTCAACCCTGAATTCACATTATGGACACAAAAACCACGTCTAAAGCTATGGGCATTGCAATGTATACCAGTTACCTTGCCTAGCCTCTTCAGCATGGTTGCTATACCATCTCTTGTTATTTCCAGGCTATCATGGGAAGAAAACCAGTCCTTAACTACTCCATTGCCAGCTAAAGCCTTGCGATAGCGATTACCTTTACCTAGCCACAATAACTGTTCCTTCATTCCAATTGAAGTCCTTTACCTTAACTCCTGCAGCTTCTGATAATCTCATACCTGAGTACCACAACAGGTTAAGAACAACCTTATCTCTTTCAGTAGGAGCATGTTGTACAAGTATATCTAGTTGTTCCTTACTGATGGCTGGAAGCAGCCTTTTCTGTCTTCGAGGTG
>CAYVML010000214.1:0-3540 GCA_964452475.1 uncultured Dehalococcoidales bacterium | reverse complement strand
CGAGGCAGGCGGAACTACATCTGCCACATCCCACACAACCCAGCTTCCCATATCTTTCCCATAAATATTTTCCCTTCCGATACATTCGGTGACGAAGCCTATCTTCCTTTCGGCTTCTAAAATTCCCCCCACCAGCCACCAAAGCAAAATCAGGTAGCATACAGGCATCCCATTGTCTGTAGCGTTCACCTCCTTCCAGGTTAAGAGATACATCTTCTTGGATATCGAAACAGAAACAGGTGGGACAGACCATAACACAGGAGCCACAACTGAGGCATTTTTCTCCTTTTTCCTTAAAGACAGCACTATCCCAGGATTGGTCCAGTAGTTGGGGTATCTCTTCAGGGGGCATGGAAAGGCTTACTTGATACCTGCCCAATGCTTTCTGCCGTTCGTTGTCACGACGTGTTAGTTCTTGTTCGGTTGCATCCCTTGTTTTGGCATGCCTCTCAATTAACTCTTTACCTTTATTGGTGCTGACAGCTACCAAGAAGCTATCGCCAATGTCAGTCAGCATTAAATCAAATCCAGTGTCAGTGACAGCTGTCCCCATACTTGCACAGAAGGCATCAGGGTTAGGGTACAGGCAATCAACGCCAATAATGGTAGTTTTCTCACGCCGCGAGAGGTAATTGATATCAGGGTTGGTAGTAGAAAAAGCTGTATCCAGAAGTTCTATGGCCTTAATATCATAGGGGTGTACCCCTAAAAGAACTATCGGTTTGGCTTCGATAACCATCTCAGCTTCAGCTTTTTCTCCTAGGTTGAACTTAATAAGTGTCTCCTTTGCTGGCAGGAGATAGTTTTTTAACGGATATAGAGCCAAGTCATAATCAAGGCGTACTTCACTGGCTTCAGCAAGCTTGCCGAAAGCATACTTAGTGCTCTTCCTCTTAGGACCTATTATGTCAGCTCCGGTCTTGATAAGATTGTCAACAAATTGTGGCAAGTCTTTTTTTTCGAGGACTTTATTCTCCATTTCCCCTCCTTTGTTTTATGACAGCTAATGACAATAGATATAAATGATTATGCGCATTATAGCATATAGCTTTAGAAAGCAAATATGAACGTTTGACAGTATAATTTGTAGCCACAAAAATTATTGTTAACGACGGTGGGAGAAATATTGTAATGTACTATATAGGGGCACTAACGCTAACCACTGTACCTTTATCAAGCTCAGTACTGATTTTAAGGCTACCATCTATCAGGTGGGCCCTCTCTTCCATCCCTGCAAGCCCCAGCCTTCCTACACGTGGTAAGTCTCCGAGATCTCCTGATAGGTCAAAGCCCTTACCATTATCGCTGATGGAGACTATTATTTTATCTTTATTAAAGGCTATCTCAATCTCTACTTTTGATGCCTGCGCATGCTTCTCAATATTCCTTAATGCTTCTTGAACAATACGAAAAAGCATAAGCTCTGTGTGAGGTAATAGCCGTCGTTCACTGCCTATAACCTTTAAATCTGCTTGAATTTCTGAATTTCCTTGCAATTGCTTTATCAGCCAGCGTAGTGTTGCAATTAACCCTAAATCGTCCAGTATTGAAGGTCTTAAATCTTGACTGAAACGGCGTACACGTTGTAGAACCTCTCTAAGCTGTTCACTAAGGGCTTTCATGAAGGCATAGCACTGTGGCGGTAAGTTCTTACTGCGTCGAATGAAATTATCCACCTGACGGTTAATCGCAAAGAGGGCCTGCGCAGTATCATCATGAAGGTCTCTGGCAATTCGCTTCCGTTCATCTTCTTGAGCTCTGGTAATCTGTTGAAGATAGTGCCGCATATTCTCCTGCATCCATCTTTCTTTGCTAACATCCCTGGCCATATGCTGGAAGCCTGTAGTCTTTCCTTCGTCAGTGATTAAGCTAGTGATTAACATGAGGACCGCCTTTGTTCCATCTTTTTTTATCAAATCCTGCTCGTATGGTTGCTCTACAGGCTCGCCCTGGAACAAATTTCGTCTCACTTGGCCGGCCAGAACAAGGCTTTCATCTGAGAATAAATCTCTGGCCTTCATTCTGATAAGTTCTTCCATGCTATACCCTGTCAGCTTCTCTGCTGCCTTATTAGCGTTTGTAATATTTCCGATGAGGTCATGCATCCAGATAGCCTCGCTGGCGTTTTCAAATAGACGTCGACAATTACGTTCTGCTATGGTGAGATGTTGTACTAGGAGGCGTTCTCTCTCGTAAAGGCGAGCACCTTCAACGGCGGCAGCTATCTGTGTGCCGACGGCGGAGAGCAACTCTATATCATCGTCAGTGAATTGGCGAGGGCGGCGCATAGCTACACAGATTACGCCGTGGACTTCTTCTCTAAGAACCAATGGCACGACCAGTTGAACTCTGATTTGCATCTTTTTAAATTCGGAATTAGCCTGCATGAAATCATGCGAAGTACCTTCCACGATAACCGGTTGGCCTGTCTTGGCTACTTCGCCATAAACGCCTTCGCCGATATGAGTCCCATCTACAAATTGAGCGAATTCCTCAGATACTCCTTCGTGGGTAGCCAACCTCAATTCTTTGCTTTCTTCATCAGTGAGAAATATGAGAGTAACTTCTACCTCCATTAGTTCAGATACCATATAGGTAGATTTGCGGAGAATTCCTTCAAGCTCCAGAGTACCACGTAATAGCATAGAGGAGATGGCATTAAGCAAGTTCAGTCGTCTCTCATGACCTTTAGCTACTTGAACCCAATGCTGGAGTATTTTATGTGCTGACTGTAGTTCGTCAAGGGCTATCTGGGTTTTTACTTTTTGTTTGTCTATTGTCCATAGCAACAGACAGACCAGTATACCTATCAGCGAGATGCCTATCGTTTCGAGAAGAGCATCCAGAGGAGCAGGTGAGAAAAAGATAGCTCTGGGAAGCATAGCCAGCAGAGCAACAGAGCAGGCAGTTATCCCCCCAACGATGCCAAAGAAAACACCTGCATATATCATTGGCACCAGGAAGAAAATACGCACTATTGCCAGTCGGTTCAATCCGAAGATAAGCTTGGGATTGATTGAACTAATGATGCCTATCTGTTCCGCGTAGTGAGAAACACAGCAAATTATGAATAAAGTTAATATCAGCCAGAAATGGGGATTGCGCGCGATTTTCATCAATACTTTCTTATAATTAGAATTATCAGGGCAGGTCTTCTAATTTAATCCAACCTCTTCTGAGGCCATATATGATTGCCTCAGAACGTGAGCCTACTCCTAGCTTATTGAAAATGCTTCTCATGTGTGCTTGAACAGTACGTATACTGATGAACAACTCATCAGCGATTTCCTTATTTCCGATTCCTTTGGCAGCTTCCTTCAGCACTTCCATCTCGCGTTCGCTGAGGACGCTGTGAGGATGGACCTCATCAGGACGACTGGCAGCCTGTGATTTAAATCTATCAATTAATTTGCGGACTACCACAGGGTGAAGCGCCTGTTCCCCAGCATAAACCCTCCGGACAGCCTGGATTAATTCATCTCCGGTTACATCTTTCAGCAAGTAGCCGGCAGCGCCACTTTCCAGGAAGCTGAAGATGTA
>CAYVML010000213.1:0-3559 GCA_964452475.1 uncultured Dehalococcoidales bacterium | reverse complement strand
CCATAGATTGTCAGGAAAAAGCTATAGCTCTGGCAAAGAAATTAAACATTTTCTATATCACAGGAGTAGAGTTAAATGTAACATTCCGTTACCCTAAAGAGGATAGAAATATTTCTCTGGACTTTTTAGGATATCAATACGATATTAATAACAATGAATTACAGAAAAAACTACGGTTAATTAAGGAGAACAGATACAGAAGGGGTCACCAAATTCTTGAGAAACTGAATGTTGAATTTGACAAGGAAGGCATTAAACGATTTAGCGAGCAGGAGCTTGACCATATACAAGAAACCGCGGATGGAGTATTTGGACGACCACATATAGCCTCTTACTTGCTTGATAAAGGTATTGTTAATAATATACAAGAGGCATTCGACAGGTACCTGGTTAAATGCAATATTCCCAAATACCCACTTTCCCTATCTGAAGCGTCAGGATTGATCAGGAATGCCGGCGGCATACTGGTACATGCACATCCCAACGATCCAAATGGAACATCCTTGTCAAGTATTACACCGGATCTACAGGAACAGACAAAGATTATTGAAGCGTACATGTTAAAATACATCGATGGGATAGAGTGCTGGCATTCACGAAATAAAGCAAAGACCACCGAACATTATATTGAATTCAGCAAAAGGCATAAGCTACTCATGACAGGAGGGAGTGATTGCCACCAAAGACCAATCCTTATGGGTACTATAGATATTCCCGATTGGGTTGCCACCCAATTCAGATTCAAAAGTGCAGATTTCTCTGAAGCCAAGCGTGGTAGAATATGAAAGTCGTCTGGAGGGAAAAGCAGGAATGAAAAACTATCATATTAAAGATTCATCACTGGCTCATGCAGGAAAACTCCGTATTGAATGGGCATCCAAGGAAATGCCAGTAATCAAATTAATAACACAGAGATTCAGCAAGGAAAAACCCCTTTATGGTATCCGCATCTCTGCTTGCCTCCATATTACTACCGAGACCGCCAATCTGGCAATCGCCTTGAAAGAAGGTGGCGCTGACTTAATTTTCTGCGCCTCTAATCCTCTGAGTACTCAGGATGATGTAGCCGCCGCTCTGGTTGATTCTGGAATTCCTGTTAATGCTATAAAAGGCGAGGATAATGAAACTTATTACAAGCATATAATAACTGCTCTGGAGCATAAACCGCAGATAACCATGGACGATGGTGCTGACCTGGTTTCCACCTTGCATAAAGAGTATCGTAGTACTACAGGCAAAGTTATTGGTGGCACTGAAGAGACCACTACCGGTGTTATCAGATTAGAGAACATGGCTCGTGCCGGGATGTTAGGCTACCCAATAATTGCTGTAAATAATGCCCAGACCAAACAGTTCTTCGATAACCGCTACGGTACCGGACAAAGTACCATAGATGGCATTACCAGAGCCACTAATATTCTGTGGGCAGGTAGAAAAGTAGTTGTCTGTGGCTATGGGTGGTGTGGTAGAGGAATAGCAAGGCGCGCCTGCGGGATGGGAGCACAGGTTATCATCACTGAAGTCAACCCTATTCGTGCCTTAGAAGCTGCTATGGATGGTTATCAAGTTATGTCGTTGATGGAGGCATGCCAGATAGGAGAGACCTTCATAACCTCCACTGGCGATGCCAATATCATTGATGAAGCTCATTTTAGACAAATGAGAAATGGAGCTATAATAGCCAATAGTGGTCATTTCAACGTGGAGATAAATATATCCGCCCTGCAGAGCTTATCTAAATCAAGAAGGAAAGTCCGTCCTTATGTTGAGGAATATACTCTGGAAAATGGGAAAAACATCTACCTACTTGGAGAGGGCAGGCTTATTAACCTGGCTGCTGCAGAAGGACATCCAGCGTGCGTTATGGACATGAGCTTCGCTAATCAGGCACTATCTGTAGAGTACCTGGTTAAAAACTCAGGTACCATTAAGCCAGATGTTTATCCTGTGCCAGAGGAAATAGACAAGGAAATTGGATACCTGAAACTTAACTCTATGGGGATTACCATCGATTCATTAACAGATGAGCAAAAGAAATATCTTAGTAGCTGGGAATCAGGTACATAGCTATAATACCATATAGAGAGTTCTGGAAAGGGAGTTAAAATGCCAAACAGCTTTAATCATGCAAGTTCATTCCTGGCCACTTCAGAATCAGTGACTGAAGGACACCCTGACAAGTTATGTGACCAGATATCTGATGCCGTTCTTGATGCCATAATTGAACAAGATCCCCTTGCTCATGTAGCCTGTGAAGTAGCAGCAGCCATGGGAATGGTGATAGTGCTAGGAGAGTTAAGCTGTAGCTGTTACGTGGAAATTCCCGAAATTGTACGTGGTGTGATCAAGGATGCTGGATACACCAGACCTGAATATGGTTTTGACTATCGAACCTGCGGAGTTATTGTCTCTCTTAAACAGCAGTCGAGTGATATTGCTGCTGGAGTCAATCGATCCCTGGAGCTAAGAACAGGTATTGCCAGCGACGAACTCCTTGATAAGACGGGTGCTGGTGATCAGGGGATAATGGTTGGCTTTGCCTGTACTGAGACACCAGAGCTTATGCCACTCCCCAGTATACTTGCAAATAAACTATGTCAGAGGTTAGCCAAAGTAAGGAAGGATGGCACACTTCCATTCCTTCGCCCTGATGGCAAAGCTCAAATCACTATTGAATACTGTCATGGCGCCCCCAGAAGGGTTGCCTGCCTGGTCATAGGCGCTCAGCATGATCCGGAGGTAAATATACAAACCATTGAGCGTGATTTGAAGTCAGAGGTAATCAACAGTATTATTCCTGCCAATTTAATGGATGATAGAACTGAAATTTATATCAACGGCACTGGTCAGTTTGTCATCGGCGGACCTGTAAGCGATACCGGATTCACTGGACGAAAAATAATAGTAGACACGTACGGTAACATCTGCAGACACGGTGGAGGATGTTTTTCTGGAAAGGACCCCACTAAGGTAGACCGCTCCGCTGCCTATATGGCAAGATACACAGCCAAGAACTTAGTAGCTGCAGGCTTTGCAGATTACCTCGAGCTTCAGGTCTCTTATGTTATTGGCAAGGCAAATCCACTATCCCTTTCTATTGAGACATATGGTACTGGCAAGATTCCCGACGGAAAAATCATGGCACTTATTCACAAATATTTTGATTTTCGTCCTGAAGCTATCATCGAGACTCTGGAACTGCGTCGCCCCATCTATCGTCAGACTGCCGTTTATGGTCACTTTGGAAGGGAAGATCTTGACCTCCCATGGGAGAAAACAGATAAGGTCGCTATCTTAAAGGCTGAAGCGTAGTCAATTACAGGTCAGCAATGTCAATATACAGAATTAAGTTCGGGACAGATGGATGGCGTGGAATTATCGCAGATGATTTCACCTTTGATAACGTGCGCCTCTGCGCTCAGGGAGTAGCTGAATATTTAAAGCAAAATGGCTTTAATAAAGATGGCCTGGTTATTGGTTACGACACCCGCTTTGCCTCTGAACAATTTGCCGCTGCTGCTGCCGAGGTAATAGCCAGCAATAACATCAAGGTCCACTT
>CAYVML010000212.1:0-3572 GCA_964452475.1 uncultured Dehalococcoidales bacterium | reverse complement strand
GGTACCCACCGTCACTATACTAAGAGGATGATTCTCCGGGATTATCCCCTTCCCGGAGAGAGAAGTAGCAACCGGAATAGTCATTCTTTCGGCAAGCTTCACAATTTCAGTTCCTGCTGCAGAGGCAGTTGCCCCACCACCAGCGACGATAACAGGTCTTGCTGCGTCTTCCAGGAGCCGAGCTGCTTCTTCCACGCTCTTTCTCTCAGGTGCCGGTCGATGAGGAGGATAGAAAGAGAAAAGCCTCTCATCGACCACTTTCAGGTCCGCCTCAACTGTTTCAACGCTATCTTTGATATATTCCATAATATCAAGGTGTACCGGTCCTGGAGTGCCCGTAGTCGCCTCACGAAAAGCTTGTCTCAACAAGTAAGGCAACTGCTCCACTAGCTCAACCTCTACATTATATTTGGTAACTGGAGCAAACAGAGGGCCGTGGATTATTTCCTGATAGGCATTGCTGTAGCGAGCAAGCGGAGGTCTGTGTCCTGTAATCGCTATTACCGGAGACCTCGCTAAAAAGGCGTCCTGAAGTCCGGCGGCAAGATTGGCAGCTCCAACCGATTGAGATATACAGATACCTGGTCCATGTCGCACCCTTGCAAATCCATCAGCCATATAAGCCGCAGCCTTTTCTGAATGAGCCAGCACTTTATTGATACCTAGCATTTCCATCTCAACCAGGGTTTTTCTGAGCACCGCTTCAACATAGAAGACATGTGTCATACCATAGCTCTTAAAGGTCTCGGCTATAAAGCGAGCCCCGGTCATCCTGGATGATTGCTGCAGCTTGTTTTTACCCTTGCTCTTATCCATAATGCTCACCTTCTTTATTTGAGTATGATAATCGCTCTTACACACAGGAGGGAGAACCGACACCGGTATTACTTCTTCCCTCTGGTATGCTTTTTTATTTCTCCGCCTGCAGAGTAGTGTACACAAGGATTTATGCTTACGCAATGCTTTCTATATTTTTACAGCCACTATTCATTTTCTTTGCCATATATACTCGACATCCTGAAGATGGTAAACTAATACAAAGGAGGTATCATTACATGGCAGATTATTCTCTTCTATCACAGGCAATAATAGAGGGCAAGGGTGAACAGACAGCAGGGTTGACCAGCGAGGCGCTCAATTCAGGAGCTAAACCGCAGGACATCATCTTACAGATACTACAGCCAGCAATGAGCATAGTGGGAGAGAAATTTTCCAGTGGAGAATATTTCCTACCCGATATGCTGATGGCAGCACGAGCAATGAACAACGCCCTTGCGGTGTT
Organism: uncultured Dehalococcoidales bacterium; assembly: GCA_964452475.1. Taxonomy (GTDB): domain Bacteria; phylum Chloroflexota; class Dehalococcoidia; order GIF9; family AB-539-J10; genus JAUUZT01. The sequence goes on along the minus strand of CAYVML010000212.1, from coordinate 2,290 downwards.
GAAACCGTTACTTGCCGATACCGGGATGCCAACACTGGGTAAAGTAGTTATTGGCACTGTAAAGGGAGATATTCATGACATCGGTAAAAATATCGTGTCCACCTTTCTGAGAGGAGTAGGCTTTGAAGTAGTTGACCTCGGGGAGGATATAGTCGATGAGAGCTTTATTGAAGCCGTGAAAGAGAACAAGGCTGATATCCTGGGACTCTGTGCAATGCTTACCACAACCATGCCCTCTATGGGTACTGTAATAAAGGCTCTGGAGACAGCCGGCATACGCTCCAACATCAAGGTGATAGTGGGAGGAGCACCAATAACAAGAGAATATGCAGCCCACATTGGAGCAGATGCCTATGCCCATGACGGCGGCGAGGCAGCCAGAGTCTGTAAGGAACTGATGACAGCCAAAGGAGCAGCCTAATGGCAATGACACAGAGACAGCGTATACTGGCAGCAGCAAAGGGAGAGCAACTTGAGAGGTTTCCCGTCGGAGCACGTATAGACCTGTGGTATAACTATAACTCCGCTCATGGCACCCTGCCGAAAAAATACAAGGGCTGGCAGCAGACAGCCATCATCCGTGACCAGGGAGCCGGTGCTCAATCTCGGTTCCATAACGTAGTAAAAGATACATACCAGAAGGTGGAGGTTATAGAGAAAAATAAGCCGCCATACGTGGAGACCGAATATCACACTCCCATTGGAATGGTATCAAGGAGGACACTTTTCACCACTGCCGAGGGTCCATGGATTGGCTACGATACCGAGAAAATGTTCAAGAGCGAAAAAGACTACCCTGTAATTGAATATATCCTGCAGCATACAACCCCGGTGCTTGACCCCAATTTTAACAAGGCACGGAGCGCATTGGGAGAGGATGGTATCATGATGACGGGGGCAGGGCGTGCCTCTCCGGCACAGCGTATCATGCGGGACATCATGGGCTTTGACAAATTTTTCTACGAACTGGCCGACCATCCCATAAAAGTAGAAAGCCTGTTTGAGACTATGAAGGACATGGTGAGACGGCAACATAAGGTGGCTATAGGGTCAGACCTGGAGATATACTATGTTGGTAGCAACTGGAGCGATGATGTTCATACTCCAGTATTCAGGAAATATTTTATCCCCTGGTTTCAGGAAATAACCGAGTTTCTCCATTCTCATGGCAAACTGGCCATGTCACATATTGATGGAGAAAACAGGCGATTATTGCCATTCTTCCAGGAGACAGGCATTGATGTGTGGGAGGCCTGGACCCCTGTACCCATGACCTCGGTTACTAACACAGAGCTGAGGAAGGCAGTAGGCGATAAAGGAGTCATCTGGGGTGGAATTCCCTCTATCCTGTTTGAAGATACCTATAGCGACGAGGAGTTTGACCAGTATGTTCTCAGTATGTTTAAGGAGATAGCACCTGGCTATAACTTCATAGTAGGAATGGGTGACAACCTTCCTTTCGACGGCAAGATAGAGCGTTTAGGCAGGATTGTCGAGCTAATCGATAAGTACGGCAAGCTCCCCATCTCTGTTTAGCTTCAATCCAGGCATTCGCTCAATAGCATAGCAGTTTCTATCTGTAATACTATAGTATTTATTTCGCTCAACAAGAATCCCGAAGAATAGGGGGGCATAGTGCTGGGCAAGCGGTTAAAGTTGCTCCTTAAGCTGCGTATACTTGCGATAATTCCCGCTAACCAGTTCAGCAGGGTACTTGGCTTTATTTTTCGCTATCTTCTCTACGATAGCCTGAGACACGTCTATATCCAGGGTATTAGCCATATTCAAGCAGAGTATCATCACGTCAGCCAGTTCCTCCTTTATGCTTATTAGCTTCTCAGCGTCTTCCAGCATTTTAGCCACCTCTCTCTGTCCTGCCCACTGGAATAGCTCCATTAACTCCGCCGCCTCTATGGCAATAGAGATAGAAAGGTCTTTAGGATTATGATACTTACCCCAATCTCTCTCATCGACGAAATCCTGTGCCAACTGCCTGAGCTGGTAGATATTGGTCGCTTTATCGTTAAAATCAATTGACTTATTCATAGTATTATTACTCCTGTTATATTTAAAACTGTTTCCTCTAAACAGAATAACTCTCCCTTGTCATAGTGTAACACAGAGAAACCAACAGCTAGCCCAGCATAGAGAACTATAATATTTGACAAAATTATCTGGCTATATTAATATCACTAATATAATGATAATGGTGATAAAGTAATAACGGCTATGAAAATTTCGACTAAGGGACGTTATGGCATTCGAGCAATGTTAGAACTGGCTCTGAATT
>CAYVML010000211.1:0-3582 GCA_964452475.1 uncultured Dehalococcoidales bacterium | reverse complement strand
CGTGGTAATCTGGGTGGTGAGTTAAGATGGGCATGGTCGTTTCCGACAGTATTCTAAAATTACCATACCCGTGTATAAATGAAATATCCGATTTGAACTGAGCCCGATAGTGGATACCCGCGCTCCGCGGGTATGACATAAGGGGAGCCTCGTCGCTGGTGCTCCTCGCAATAACAATATAAATAAAGGGTATTGCCAGTCGCATGGAAAGGCATGTATACTCAACGCCATCGATAAATAAAGTGGCATGATAGGGATCGAAATAGGGGATTTATCAGGGTGACGTAAATAGCCTGGCAACCGTTAATGCTATGGCAAAGGAGTTTACAGCATGGGAAATGTGAATGTTATCCCGGCGATTGTTTTGATTTCCTATATAATCCTGACGCTGGTGATTGCCAACATGGTGCTCAGGAAGAAAATGGGTTCAGAGCACTATCTTGTAGCGGGTAGAGCCCTTCCAATGTTTATGGTGATGGCGGTTGTGCTTGGTGATTGGCTTGGTGGAGGCTCGACCGTTGGGGTTTGCCAGAGAGGCTACAACGAGGGTATCGTTGGTTGGGTCTATCCTATCTCCATTGGTATCGGGCTGATTGTTTTTTCTTTCACCCTGGCAGGAGCATACCGAAAGCTTAGAGCCATTACTATTGCTGAGGTCGCCGGTAAGGTCTTTGGCACCAGGACGAGAATAACTTCTGCGATAGTGATTGGTGTTGCCTATTTTGCAGTTGCTATAACTCAGCTTGTTGCCGGCGGTGCGTTGCTTGCTCCACTGCTGGGCATTGACAAATGGCTTGCCGAGCTAATTGCGGCGCTGATTTTTATTGCTGTCATCACGGCTGGCGGCCTTGCCTCAGTAGCAGTGGTAAACATAGTCCAGTGTGTGGTGATATATGTGGGAATGCTGCTGGGGCTTTTCTTTGCCTTAACTCTGGTTGGAGATGGCTCGGCCTTTGCCGGTATGAGCGTTTTAACAGATAAGCTACCGGCATCCTTCTGGAACTTTGATTCTATTGCCCCGGTGAAGGTTTCCGGTGAGGTGCTGGCAACTATTTTGAGCTGTTTTGTTGCTCAGGCCGCGCTGACCGGGGTTTTTGCTGCCAGGGATGAAAAGGCGTCAATCAGTGGCACGCGGCTTGCCGGTATATTGATAATTCCTATTGGCATTACCTTCGTATTGCTGGGCATGTGCGCCAAAATTTATTACGGTACGGCGCTTCCCTTTGGCTTGAGTGCTGGTCCGGCAATGATGCTGGCTCTTCACCCTGTCATAGCTGGCATTGCGCTATGTGGATTGTTCGCTGCAATTATCTCTACGGGTCCTCTGTGCTTCCTGGCTCCGACCCAGATTCTGATAAGGGATATCTATACAGCGTATATAAATCCACAGGCTTCGGATAAAAAGGTGCTGCTCTACAGTAGAATTCTTGGAATAGTCCTTGTTCTTCTGGGGTGGGTTCTGGCGGTGTCAGTGACCAATATCCTTGATACGCTCTTCTGGGCTTTCGCTCTGCGGAGCGCTATAGCAATTGTGCTGATAATGATAGCTTATCTGGGCAGTCGACGGATATCTGAAGACGGGGCCTTCTGGGGCCTGATTATCGGGGTCGGTGTACTTATTGTCTGGACCCTGCTGGGAAGTCCATACCAGATACATGTGGCTGTGCCGCTGGTTGTGGTGATTATTATTTCAGTACTGTTGATTTCTAAGTTCAGAAAGAGAAAGACAGAGCTTTCTCCAGAGGTAATTGAAGCTCTTTATGGAAGTAAGGAACGGTAGTTAATAAGAGCTGGGGTGTTTCTGTGGTTTTATCAGTCTCTACTGCCTATAGCATCAAGTGCTGCTTTCGGTATCCGGCAGGGTCTGCCGTTCCGATTGGTGCAGGCAACCAAGGTGCTCCCCTCAGCCAGCAGTTCCTCATCACTTGAACGGGTGAGTTGATACTCATGCTTCATGGTAACCTTAGTCATGTCTGTAAGTCGCGTCTCCAATTTCAATTCCTCATCGAACTTGGCTGGCCGTCGATACCTGACGTGAAGCTCGACAATGACAAAAAAGAAGCCTTCTTGTTCCATTTCCCGGTAGTTAATGCCGGTTTGAGTCAGCAATTCCACGCGTCCCATCTCGAACCATACAGGATATATACTGTGATGGGCCATACCCCCCTGGTCGGTCTCTGCATAGCGTACTTTGAAGCTTATCGTTTGTTTCTCTATACCCATATCCTGCATCCTCTTTTCAGGGAATTATAGCAGAGAGATAGGAATAAAATGCAATCGCTTGTATAATTCCTGAATCTCGCCCTTGACATTCCTGCGGGAGCAGGAATCTAGCTGGTGGTTGGGGCGGAGAGAAGAAGAGCAGCAATGATAATTAAGGGGTGAGGCAGGTATCACTGCCTCACCCCTGTTTATTGCAGTTTGGTTAACCTAGCTGGCCGACCTGCGCCGCCTGCGGGCTATATCAGCACCAGCCAGGGCTGCTATTCCAATAGCGATTAAGGGCATCACCAGGTCAACCTCATTCACAGAATAAGCCTCACCGCCTATGGTGTACGGCTCGCCACCGCTTCCAAAAGGACTCCCTGCAAGGGAGCCTGCCTCTGTTTCTGTCAGGTTAGCCCAGATGAAATTAGATACGGTGTTTACACCGGTGTTTGAGCAACGCTGCAGGCTTATATTGGACGAATGGTAATAATAAAGGCCCAGTGAACTCTCCTCCACGCCGGCTGCGACAAGCTCGGCATGAGTATAGCTTAGCTCAACATGTATTGGCCAGTTGACCACTTCAGGATTAGAGATATATATGTCTATGTACTTGCCTAATGGAGAGTCGGGGAATTCCTTATCGGGGAATGGCTGAGATTCATAGCTGGCGACGGTGATATTTGTGGCTCCGGTAGTAGTAATGGTTATAGTGGTATCAGCCTCCCCTGAGGCATTCACCATCTGCCCTTCACCTGCCCCGAGGCTTTCATGGTGTACTGCCGGCAAGGATAATGGGGCCCCCAGCCAGGGCTGGTAAGTTATGTTACCGGCTACAGCATCCCTTTGCGCGAGGTCGCCTTCAGATTGCAAACTTACATCATATCCGGAATAACTGGAGCCTGGCGCAAACAGCTCTGGCCCATTTACAGACCCCCACCAGTTGTTGCTGGCATCTACCTCTGTTTCATTAAAGGCATTACCAATCCCGACATAAGTATTTCCGGTGATATTGTTCAGGTTGGCGGTAGTGCTAAAGAAGCTGATAAGCGAAGGCTCGCCGATTGCGAATGAGTCCTGCTCGACCTGTAGTCTATCTGTGGCATAGGAGCTGAAGCTATCAGCCATCTCAGTCCATATAAACTCAAGAGGAAGAATAAGAACACCAAAGTCGTTGTTGGATATAGTACAGCCATTCATTTTGAGTCTGGATAAGAATGTAATAACACCACTGCTGCCGAAAATCATGTCTGGTTCGGTTCCAAAGCCTACCGGTGCGGACAGAAGCCATTCCCATCCCCCCTGGCACCCACTTATCCCGCAGTTAAGCATATCCACTATTGCAAATAAAGCGAATACCCCATAGCTTCCATAATC
>CAYVML010000210.1:1815-3586 GCA_964452475.1 uncultured Dehalococcoidales bacterium | reverse complement strand
ATAACCTCCTACTTGTTATTTAAGTTCTTAAATATTTTTTTATTATTCATAGTCTATTTTAACATTTATACCTGCCTCCTCAACTTGTTCAGATTGCGTTTTCATTTTTATCGCCAGTTCTGATACGTATTGCACTTTCAACCGGGAGAACGAAAATTTTTCCATCTCCAACCGTACCTGTACTAGCACCCCGGATAATAGCCTCAAGTGTTCTGGAAACATCTTCGTCAAAAACCACAAGTTCAAGCTTTATTTTTGGTATAAGCTCTACTTTAAACGTGGTGCCACGAAACTGCTGTCTAATTCCTTTCTGTTTGCCATGGCCTTCAACAAGGGTTCTGGTCATTCCTGGATAGCCCAATTCCTCCAGGGCGTCCTTTACATCCTTGAACTTTTCTACTCTGATTATGGCTTCTATTTTTTTCATTTTTAGATGCTCCTTGACGTATTTACTTAAGCATAGTTAGGAAATCAGGATATGCTGGCGTACCATGTTCTGGAATATCAAGGCCCTGTAGCTCTTCTTCGGGAGGTACTCGGATACCAAAAATCCTGTCCATCATTTTGAAGGTCAAAAAACCCATGCCAAATGACCAGGCAACTACCACTATAATACTGATAAGTTGAGCAAGAAGCTGTCCGGGTCCTCCCCCATAGAACAAACCAGTAACATAGGGTTCCTCAATAGAGTAAATACCGTATGTTCCATCAGCAAGAAGACCAACACTGAGCAGCCCCCATAGCCCACATACACCATGTACGCTTACTGCTCCTACAGGGTCATCTATTCCCTTGGATTCAAGGAACTTGACGCTGAAATACATAAGCGCTCCGGCAATAAGGCCAATTACAATCGATGCCCAGCCTTCTACCCAGGCGCAAGCGGCAGTAATGCCAACAAGCCCTGCTAGTACGCCATTTAGAAGCATACCAATGTCCCATTTCTCTGTCTTCCACCATGACATAAGTAGTGCTGACAAACCACCAGCAGAAGCGGCTAAAGTAGTATTAACAGCAATAACTGCAATTCTCAGATGATGTGCACTAAAGGTGCTTCCCGGGTTAAAACCATACCAGCCAAACCACAGGATAAAGACTCCAAGAGCAGCCAGCGCTATATTATGTCCCGGGATTGCCTGTGGTTTTCCGTTTTTATCGTACCTGCCAAACCTCGGGCCAAGAACTATTGCTCCGGCCAAACCAATAAAACCACCAAGGGCATGAATGGCTCCTGAACCGGCAAAATCCAGTGCTCCCAGTCCATATGGCAGATTAGAAAGCCAGTCTCCTCCCCATACCCAGTGGCCGAAGATAGGATAAATAATGGCACTGACCACTATACTGTAAAAAAGGTAAGCCCTGAACTTCAGTCGTTCAGCGACGGCCCCGGCAACAATAGTGGCGGTAGTAGCGCAGAAGACCAACATCCAGAACATCATCAGGTACTGATCAACGTCATAGTACTCGCCAAGCATTAGCCAGCCTTCTGTACCCAGAATTCCATGCCAGTCTGTGCCCATCATTATGGCGTAACCTACAAGAAAGAAAGTCAGCGAGCCAATCACGAAATCCATTACGCTTTTGGTCATGAAGTTTGCTACATTCTTGGCTCTGGTGAATCCGGCTCCAACCATGGCAAAACCTGGTTGCATAAACATTACTAGAAATGCACAGACTAACACCCAGACATAGTCTATCGCTGCGTCGGCTGTTCCTGTTATTCCGGTAGGATCATTTGCCAATACTGCATTACCTATCGCCACTCTCACTA
>CAYVML010000210.1:265-1805 GCA_964452475.1 uncultured Dehalococcoidales bacterium | reverse complement strand
AAACGATGCTTATGGTTACCCCTATGCTTCTTAGTGTTTTTGATACCACGTTAGTATGTAAAATTATGGCTGTCCCCCTTATCAAGTCTAAGAATAACAGCCAGATGTTTCCAACATATTACATCCATATTAAATCTATGTTACAAAGAGAGATATTGGGTTCTTAATCTATAAGAAATCGGTAACCTATATTTCTCACTGTTTCGATGAAAGTGTGGTCCCAATTCTCAATCTTGCTTCTCAATCTCCTGACGTGTACGTCTACTGTTCTATCACCGCCATAGTAGCCATAACCCCAGACTTTATTCAGGAGTGTTTCACGAGTATAAACATGACCTTTGCCTAGTGCAAGAAACTTTAACAACTCATATTCTTTAAATGTTAGCTTTACAACCCTTCCCTCTACAGTAACTTCGCATCTTGCAAGGTCTATCACGAGGTCCTTGTATTTAAATAGATCTATACTATTCATAGTATTGTTCTTATATAGAACACGTTGTATCCTTAGTTCCAATTCGCTGACGGTATACGGGCTGACTAGAAGATCATCCACCTCCAGATGCCAGTCAGTCGGAGTGATTATTCCCATGGTAATAAGAGCGATAATAGGCAGCAGCCTATTCCGTTTTATATCTTGTATCAGTCTCTGTATTTCAGGATTAAATGTGTGCTTATTAATCTCCAGCAGCAATAGATCTGGGAGCTTTCTGATAATCTTCTCTATTAATGACTTATCATAAGGAAGAAGTGAGCAGTTATAGTCTTTTTGGGTAAGTGCTGAACTTAACTTCGTTATCGATTCACTTTTTTCAGCTATTATTAGTAAATGTACCACAGTCTATTTCTCTATGTAGTAATAACCCTAGTACTCAGTAGGCATAAAGCTTGCCATATGGCCGGAGCCAGCGAGGAAAAAGTTTAATAAACTGGTGCTCCATTATCTTATCGGTTTCCAGGTTAAAATGGCTGGCAAATTCACTAACATTATTATGAAGAATTCGGTAATCTTTTTTCTCTAATTCCGCTATTCCGACTTCTTTTCCTAGTTGATATTGTTCTACATTTCCTCTCAAGTATATTACTCCGCCGTGCATGCCTGTTCCTATAAATTTTGCCGGATGGTTATTTCCCTCGACAAGGTTCAACCCCAGCATAATAAGCACTCCTCCCCCCATATACTCTCCAACGAAATCCTGAGTGGTTCCACCTATAACCATAATTGGTTTCTTATCTTGGTATTCCTTCATATGGATACCTGCTCGATATCCGGCATCGTCCCGAACAAAGATTTTACCTCCTCTAGCCGACAGACCGAGGATATCCCCAACGTGACCATGTATAACAATTTCCCCATTATTCATAGTATTGCCACAGCCATCTTGGGCATTACCATAAACGGTAATCTTCGGCCCATTCATAAAAGCCCCTAAATCGTTACCTGGTGTGCCAGATATTTCAATCTGCATCTGCCCAGGTAAGTCTGTACCGATATATCTCTGCCCATAGACATTGCGCAGGTTGACTTTTCGGATTCCTTTAC
>CAYVML010000210.1:0-255 GCA_964452475.1 uncultured Dehalococcoidales bacterium | reverse complement strand
GTTCAATTCCTTGAGCAGGGCATTCAACTTCCGATACAGTATGCCTTCAGCATCTATGTTTCTTGATTGTTCGTGCTTTTTATTGTTAGTCACTTGTTGCATCTTCAGTCTCCTGCCATCCTTACTCCCAGAACTGCCAGTTCGGAATCGCTTAATCCAAACCCTCTAAGCTGCAGGCGATTGCCGCGAAGGCTTTCCAAGGAATTAACACCCATTCCTCCCAGAATCTCCTTGAGTTCAGTACTCCAGGCATGG
>CAYVML010000209.1:0-3587 GCA_964452475.1 uncultured Dehalococcoidales bacterium | reverse complement strand
TATCAGAGGCCTGAGGATATATGCAGAAGAGACTGGAATAACCGCATAGGTTAGCCTAGAAATGAGAAAACAATGAAGGGCCTGAGGCGTATATATAAGGGAATAGATAGATTTACTGAGGTAACCGGTAAGACCATCAGCTACCTGATATTGGTGCTGATATTTATAATGGTCTTTGAGGTTCTGGCACGGTATCTGTTCAACGCCCCAACGAATTGGGCCTATGACCTGAGTTACATGGTAGGTGGCACAGGTATGCTGTTGGGAGCAGGGTATTCAATGCTGCATAATGTTCATGTGAGAGTCGATATCATCTACGAAAAGCTTGCATTTCGGCGGAGACGGATTATCGATACCATTGGCACCATTGTACTTGCCCTGCCAATAGTTACGATCCTCACCCAGGATGCCTGGAAAGAGGCGGTCCGTGTTTTTGTGCAAGGAACTCGCTCTGACTATGGCATCTGGATGCCGGTGCTATGGCCATACCGGACTGGTATGGCTATAGCCTTCGTCTTATTCCTACTTGCTATCATATCTTTTCTCATCAAGAATATACTTTCTTTAAAAACTGGTGAAGACATTGTGGGAAAGGCGGAGGAGCTATGATTGACCTGAGTCCTGAAAACATTACGATAATAATGTTCATTGCCATGCTAGCTCTGGTTCTTACAGGCTATCCGCTGGCATTCTGCATCGGTGGTGTGGGCATGTTCATGGGACTGCTCATTTTTGGACCTACGGCACTTAAGTTGATGTACGTGCGCGCCCATGCGGCAGTAACGAATTATACACTGCTGGCTGTGCCGCTCTTTCTCTTCATGGGATTGATGATAGAGCGCTCAGGCGTGGCTGAGAGCCTTTTCGATGCATTGAATCTCTGGATAGGCAGGTTACGTGGCAGTCTGGCTATAGCAACGGTGCTGACAGGCACTGTCCTTGCCGCCTGCGTGGGTGTCTTCTCTGCTTCTATTGTGATGCTTGGGCTTATAGCCCTTCCTGCCATGCTCAAGAGAGGCTACAGCCGCGAGCTGGCGTGTGGCTCTATTATAGCTGGAGGCTGCCTGGGAATTCTGATACCACCCAGCATTATGATAGTGCTCTATGGGCCAATGGCGGGTCTTTCTGTGGGTAAACTGTTCATGGGGGCTTTCGGGCCCGGGCTTATGCTGTCAGTCCTCTATATGACATACATCGCTATCAGGCCACTTGTTCAGCCCAGCTGTGCTCCGCCTTTACCGGCTGCGGAAAGGAACGTGTCGTGGGGACGCAAATTCTATCTTCTGCTCACTGCTCTTGTGCCACCTGCTCTGCTTGTCCTTGGCGTGCTGGGCAGCATATTCTTTGGAATTGCAGCTCCTACGGAAGCAGCGGGGGCAGGTGCTTTTGTGGCTACAATCATTGCCGCTGGATACCGAAAGCTTAACTTGAGGGTACTGAAAGAAACATGCCTCGCCACATTAAAGGCGAGTGCCTTTATCATTGTTATCGTAACCGGAGCCTCAATCTTCACTGGAATTTTTCTAAGCGCTGGCTGCGGTAATGTGGTGGCCGATCTCATCATTGCAGCTCCTGGCGGTAAATGGGGTGCTTTTGTGCTCATCCACTTTATACTGTTCATGCTTGGTATGTTCCTGGGATGGCTGGGAATTCTACTTATAATGATACCGGTGGTGACACCTATTGGCGTAGCCCTGGGTTTTGACCCTATCTGGTTTGCCTTGATGATTATGGTCAACCTCCAGATGGCTTACATGACCCCACCGATGGCGCCGGCCATTTTCTTCCTGCGGGGTGTTGTGCCTCCAGATTCAGGAATAGATACAGGAACTATAATCCGTGGAGTTGTTCCCATTGTAGCTCTGGTTATGGTGGGTATTGTATTGTTGATTTTATTCCCGGATATAATTATGTGGTTGCCAGATGCCATGATTAGGGCAAAGGTGACTTAGAAAAGAGGTAAAGATTATAGCTGTGATATATGGGGGGTACTGGATAACAAGGGGAGGTGCTGTTAGCACCTCCCCTTGTTATCTATTCTATTGAATTAGCCCAGTGACTGTTCAATTTTGTCGATCTTATCCATTGTCAGGGGAAGGGTAGCGTTTTCAAGGACGGAGGTCAACATCCGCATATTTTCGTTGGAAACTTGATTTTCCGTAGAAACCTCGACCAGCAGCCGATCGCCGGTGCCGACCTCTCGTAGGAGGTTCAGCATGTGCTTCTTCACCGCTTCAGGTCCATTAGCATATACGGACGCTGGAAAACCAGTCCAGATAACCTTATCCTTCCAGAGGGAGAGAGCTTCTCCAATTGGAAGGTCCCCCATCGGCGGCGAATGTAGTGCCTCGATGATATCTATCGGAGTCTTGGCGATTAAGTTCTTGAGGATAGCTACGCTGCCATCCACATGAGCAGCGAATAACTTCCCATGTTCATGAAAAACTTTCGCCATCTTCTCATATTCAGGCATATAGTATTTCTCAAAAAGTCTCGGATTTACGAGAAATCCATCAAGGTTTTCTCCTACAAATACGAAATCTGCTGGAGATTTTGCAGCAATATCATACAGTGGTTCGTAACTCTTGGCGAGAGCCTTGTAGAGGTCTTCAACCAGGTCAGGATATCTAGCTTGATGAATGAAAAACTGACCTCCGTCGGCCCCGATCCAGGTAATTAACAGCTCATGTATCGGGGAATGCGGAAGGAAATCTATTACCACCCCATCTTCACCCAGCCAGTCTTTCGCCTGCTCAAGAGGGTGATAATCAGCAGCGTATTCTGTGTTTTCAATCATGTATTTGAGTACTTTGTAATCGTCTGGCCCTTTGATTGCACGGCTAACCTGCCACGGCTGGACATCATCCCAGCTTCTGAGCGCATGCCATTGTTCTACACCAGTATTCCTCTTCTCTTCTACATAGATCTCACCTACAGGGGTAGAGTATGTTCGGTGTATGAACTGCTGCCCTGTTGTCACCTCCTGCGTTTCAGTCATTTTGACTCCATGCATTGTGTAGATAAAGCTTGGCCTTGCCCAGCTAACACCCATTCCCTCCATCCTGCATTCGCGCTCTACCTGACCTTGTTGCATATGCCTCCAGTTGTGGAGGAAGGGCAACTTATCCGCACGCTCCTTGCGGATTGTAGCCATTATTCTTTCACGCCGCGTCATTTCGGCCATCTTATTTACCTCCCTTTCGTTGAGCAACCCATTGCTCGCATTTGTGCACACCGTCCATTGCTTTATTTGTGCCATAATCAGCCCCAAGCCGTTCAGCATACTGCAGCGACATAGGGGCACCACCCAGAATAACCTTGATATTATCCCTAAGGTTTGCAGCCTTTAAAGCGTTAATTACATCTCCCATCCTGGGCATTGTCGTTGAGAGCAGTGCCGACAGCCCAAGTATGTCAGGCTTATTCTCTTTCACGGCATCAATGATCTTAGCAACAGGCACATCTGTTCCCAAATCAATTACCTCAAACCCCCGCACTCCCAATAGAGTGATGACTATGCCTTTTCCAAGGTTATGCACGTCTCCCACAACCGTAGCTATTACTACCTTGCCTTTTTTTTCGGCTGC
>CAYVML010000208.1:0-3591 GCA_964452475.1 uncultured Dehalococcoidales bacterium | reverse complement strand
TCATACGAATTAGCATATATCTATCAGCATAGTGGAAGACATATATCATCATCGCTGCGGGCACCAGTGGGGTACCGAAGGCAAGCAATTCTTTTAATCTTTTAAAAGAGAAAACCAGCGCATAGTTACGCCGAACCATTAACAGGACAACAGACGAAAAAACGACCTGCGTTATTAAAGCAGCCAGGTAAACACCGACTATCCCTATTCTGAGAAATACCACAAAATAGATGGTTAAGCCGATATTCACCAGCATATGGGCGATGCTGATAATAGTGCGGCGAGTTGCTTGAAACCTGAATCTGAGGATATCCAAAGCCAGTTTATAGCAAAGACCAAAAGGAATAGCCGCCAGAGCTACTACGAAGTATGTGGAATATTGTCTATCCTCAAGCACCAGCTGTGATATCTCTTCGGAGAAGAACAGGACAGCAACAGCAATAACCAGAAAATTTAACAGCCCCAGGGAGTAGAGCGCCGTGGAGGCAGTTAGCTTTCTATCCCTTTCGTCCTGGGTATCAAGGTAGTAGCGAGCGATAGCAGAGTCACTACCCAATACCAGCAGCAGGGTAACAATGGGAATAGCCAGAGCAACCCCTGCCATTATCCCGTAGTCGGTAGGGACAAAGATACGGGTATAGATGGGAACAAGGATTATACCTATAATCTGCCCGGCAATACCGGGCAGGGTATAGATAGCCGATTGCCTGACTGTTTGCTGTATTCTGGATAACACTGTAGGTCAACTGTCCTGTGGATTATATGAGATTAAATTTTCCGTGTTTCCTGAGAGAAGCTGGAGAATATCCTTGGCTATTTTCCTGGCATCATGGTATTTTTCCACATATTTTCTGCCCTTCTCCCCCAGCTCCTGCCTTAATTTGGGATTATCCAGCAGCATTTTCAGGTTCTGGTAGATATTATCGGGGTCGGTATGGATGATGGGCAGTCCCCAGCGATGAGAAACCTCTGGCACATTACCCCCAAGGACAGCACATCCTGCAGCCATAGCCTCAACAGCAAACACGCCGCCGTGAGTGTAAAGTAGCTGATCAATTGCTACATCAGCTTTCGAAAGGGTTTCCCTCACAACGTTGTTTGGTGTATTACTGATAAACAAATGAAACTCGAACTCATATCCCTCTTTTTTAAGCTGTTCCACAGCCTCGGTAACATAGGAAGTTCCCTTCTTTGCTTCATCAGTTGGAGCATGGACTATTATTGGCTTTGGATTAGGGGTATTGTTATATCTAATATTCTGAATATCTACGGGGATAAAAATGAAATAGTACTTCCTGCTTAGCAGTTGGGATATATTGGGATAGGAGATTATATGGTCAACATACCTTTCAACCCTGCGTATCATCTTCATCCTCTTTCTTGCCTTCAGGTTATCTTTCCTTTTTATCTCCTCAGGAATATCCTTACCCCAATAGTATTTAAGACCAGCTTTTCTGGCGATTGCTTCCGTAATTTTATAATCTCTAATATCACTACCAATAAACCACATAATTATTTTCTTTCTAAACAACTTTAAGACGGGGAAGTCAAGATTGTAGGGGAGAAGGCTATTCCCAAATAAAAAGATAAAGACATCATGCTGGTGAAGGAATTGCCAGAAATATCTAAGCCTTCTTAATACAATTTGCCAAGGTTTCAAGTTTTGAAAATCCATTACTACATCATATTTAGCATCTGGATATCTGGCTGGCACTTCACTTTCAACAGCACAGGTAGCCTTAAAACCTTTCTCTCTGAACACAGCAGCAAGTGTGGGAGCTATTTTCCCAAACCAGCAAGGTCCAAGAAATATTCTTAAATCCTTAGTTGGCATAGACTGCTTTTCACCCCAATAAGTTGTCATTTCCTCTTAGACAAGAATCTAGCCGGATTCCCGGCCCAGATTTCATAGGGAGGTATGTTTTTAACCACCACCGCCCCTATGCCAACAAGCGACCACTGCCCGATGGTTAAGTCCTCTTTAATTGACGAATTTGCCCCTATATATACTCCCTCTTCTATTCTCACTCTCCCCGCTATAGAGGTTGAATTAGCTATCCCTACATAATCCCCGATTTGCGTATCATGGCCAACATACGTATTGCTCTTAATACTAACATGGTTGCCTATCTCTGCGTTGGCCATTATGTTAGCACCGGGCATTATAACTGTATCTCGCCCAATAGTGGAATTTTTGGAAACCCTTGCCTCAGGGTGGATAATAGTAGCATAACGGTCTATTCCAATTTTGAGATGCTCCACCAATCTTTTCTTAATAAACCAATTTAGAGGAGTACCCAATATTGTTATAAAGTAACAGTCAGGATATTTACCCACATCATCTACTTTCCCCAATACTGGTATACCATTGATTTCTTTACCCTGTTTCAAAGGGTCATCATCCAAGTAACCCAATAGATTCCACTCATTAGCCATATCCTCCATTACCCCAGCCACGTTCCTTCCATGCCCGCCAGCACCAATTATCAGCAAATCTTTACCCATTCACGATAACCTCCCATCCAATGTAATAGTAAAGCCTTCTGAACGGTCAATTATATTCAGACAGCAACAAATTTCTTGAATAAGTATCCCTATAACTGGAATAATCCATCGTAAATAAATACAGCATTACCACCCCTTTCGCCCCCCTATTTGGCAGTTACTTCTTTCACTGTTTGAATAACATACCGCACCTCTTCATCCGTCAACATAGGATACAGCGGAAGGGTTATTGTGCTATCACCTATTTTCTCAGCAACGGGGAACATTCCTCTCTTGTAGCCATAAGTCTGGCGATAAAAGGTTAAGAGGTGAATTGCTCTATAATTGACTGCCACGCCTACCCCTCTTTCCTGAAGTTGCCATAGAATACTATCCCGCTTTTCAGGAGATACCAGAATGGTGAACATAAGTCTAGCACTTTTTGAATTTGGCAGCACCTTTAAGCAAGTAACTTGCGAATCATCTATAAAGGCATCCTCATACATGCGGCAAATTTCCTCACGCCTGTGCCAGTATTTTTCAATATTTTCCAGTTGATTTAGTAATAGGGCAGCCTGAATATTATCCATATTATATTTCCAGCCCAGCATCTCCATATCCCAATGCTCATACCTCTTAGAATACCTCTCCGCAGCTCCTTTGCTCATTCCATGAAGCCTTAGTATTTTGAGTTTCCCGGCAATTTCTTCATTGTTAGTGCCTATTGCTCCCCCTTCGCCAGAGGTAATACTTTTCGTAGGATAAAAACTAAAACAAGCCGCATCACTCACCTCACCAACTCTTATCCCCTCTCTATTTGCTTCAATAGCATGAGCAGCATCCTCAATAACGACTAATTGATATTTATCTGCAATCTCTCTAATCCTCTTCATATCACACATTTGCCCGTATAAATGAACCGGCAGAATAGCTTTTGTTCTTGGAGTAATAGCGTTCTCAATTAAACCCATGTTAATATTGGCTGTCTCTGGTTCCACATCTACAAAAACAGGGGTTGCCCTAGCATGTATTACTGCATTGGCTGTAGCTATAAAAGTCATTGGCGTAGTAATGACCTCATCACCGGGGTGAATCCCGTAAGCCAGG
>CAYVML010000207.1:0-3604 GCA_964452475.1 uncultured Dehalococcoidales bacterium | reverse complement strand
CAATCAGCCTCAAGCCAGTGGAAATGCCAAACGAATAGCTCAAATCATTCACGGCGCAAAATGTATTAGTTGCCCTCACGGTAAGATCATCCTTTTGGTAAACTCCCAAAGGTAACAGAGAACTTGCCACCTCTGAGAAGTATTCTGTAACTGCTACATGTGCACTTGTCAACATGCCAACGAAAGACTTGCCAGAGCACTTCCCTCTATTGACATCCATTAAGCAAAATTTCTTAAGCTAACCCTTTAGTAGCATCCGCCGACTAATCCTATTGAACAATCCGGTCTGCATTCTATTGGGTTTCCTTGGCGAATAATGTCAATGACTGAACTGTAGTCGACAGGATTCGGAACCGTTGCAGATTTGACTTTGTAGTTCAAAGCAAATGCCGTCATTGAACTCAGCAGCCCACGCCGAATACTCTGTATTACAAATACGGGACCCTATCTTTCCAGAGAGATGTCCTCTTCCAGATTTCACCATCAAATCATACCAAGGGCATCTGTCAATGATTATTTTGAAACCGCTACCATTCTCAGTCTTCTCGGTCTTAAAATTAAATCTATCAAGAATGAGCTTTGTCGTAAGACACTCAAAGAGTGCTTCCATTCCATTTTCTATTTTGCCTGTGGACTTAAGCAGACGCGCTTGTATTTTTGGTAAAACCTTCCAGACTTCATTATCAATCTCAAGTGCTGTGTCGCACCCATATTTCTCTTCAACCTTCATATACCACAGCCCATCTACAGCAGTGTAGCTGCGATGACAAAACTCTAAAACTTGTTTATCGTTCAGTTCAATCATACCTTCACCTCTTGCTTTAAATTCTTGTTGCCTCCAGCCTTTTTAACTCGTAGCCGCTCTTGTGCCTGTCTGGTTAGCAGTCTTCATGACGGCTGTCATTATCGAGGTGTTTGGGCCAGAGACACACTATTGGATTAGGATTATAACCCTTTCTGTCGCTTTCCATAAATCGGGAGAGCAGGTTTAGTTGGGATTTTTAATTTATTCAAATACTTCGGTTACGGAATATATGTCGGCAGGAAATAAAGGTTCGCAATTTGAAGTATACTAATAATTTACAATGTAAGGCTGGAAAAGGAGAGTTCAATGACAG
This sequence comes from uncultured Dehalococcoidales bacterium, assembly GCA_964452475.1. Taxonomy (GTDB): domain Bacteria; phylum Chloroflexota; class Dehalococcoidia; order GIF9; family AB-539-J10; genus JAUUZT01. The sequence continues at coordinate 2,486 of CAYVML010000207.1, read as the reverse complement.
ACCTGAGAATCGAGAAATTAGCTCAGACACTGGTGAATTATTCGGTAGCGGTGCGAAAAGGTGATCGCGTGTTGATAAACGGCAGCGTCCTGGCTGAGCCGCTTCTAAAGGAGATTTATGCAAAGGTAGTACAGGCAGGAGGACACCCATTGATGATGCTTTCTCTGCCCGGCACCGAGGAGATTTTCTTTCGTTATGCTTCAGAGGAGCAGCTCAAACATGTGCCCAGACCGGTAGAACTTGCCATGGAGACATACGATGTACGTATTTCAATACTTGCTGAGAGCAATACGAAAGCTCTCAGTAATGTAGAGCCGCGCAAGATAGTAGTGCAGCAGCAGGCGCGAACGGAGTTAATGCGCACCTTTATGCGCCGTTCTGCCGCCGGAGAGCTGCGGTGGACAGTAGCTCCTTTCCCGACTAACGCCTTTGCTCAGGATGCCGAGATGGGCCTCAGCGAATACGAAGACTTCGTCTATGGTGCCTGCCTGCCCGATATGGATGCCCCGGTGGAATACTGGCAAAAGTTTTCAGCCTACCAGGAAAAGATAGTCAACTGGCTGAAAGGCAAGACTAGTGTACACGTCAGGGGGCCGGAGACGGACTTACGCCTCAGCATCGCCGGGCGCAGCTTTGTTAACTGTGATGGTCATTATAATATGCCTGATGGAGAGATATTTACCGGGCCGGTTGAAGACAGTGTTGAGGGACAGGTCTATTTTTCATATCCGGCAATATACAGAGGAAGAGAGGTAACCAGTGTCCGGCTGTGGTTCGAGCAGGGCAAGGTGGTTAAAGCAACTGCCGACAAGAACGAAGACTTTCTACTCCAGACGCTTGATACCGATGCAGGCTCACGCTTTGTAGGTGAATTTGCCATCGGTACCAGCCGGAACATCAGCCGCTTTACTCGAGAGATACTGTTCGACGAGAAAATAGGAGGCAGCTTCCATATGGCCCTGGGTGCCGGCTATCCTGAGACAGGCAGTAAAAACGAGTCAGCCATCCACTGGGATATGATATGCGACCTGCGCGACGGCGGTGAGATATGGGTTGATAACGAGCTCCTTTATCAGAACGGTAAATTTGTAATTGAATTTTAGGTAGGCATAGTTCTTCCCCGGAGCACAACCAGTCTATTCCTTTCCTCTTGCCTATACTTCATACTTGACTGTATTCAATTGAACAAAACAGTGTAATGTTAACCAGGCAAGTTAGATTACTTTATAGAAGTCAATGCTGGCATCCGAGTCAATATATACTCCCATTCTTAATATGGTATGCTTGACTATTGATAAGAGCAGGCAGAAAGGCATGAAATGATGAAGAAGTTCTTACGAACAGTGACTACATACGTCAGGGAATTCTTCACCTTTGACGAAAGTACCCAAGGTAGAAAGAAGCGAAAAGAAGTATGTATACTGGCAGGATTATTTTGCACCCTGGTAATCAGTGCCCTTATTGTCGGAGTGAGCGATAATATGCCGGGCATAGTGTTATGCTACCTGGCAACCATTGTTCTTGTTGTAGCAGCAACACGCACATGGAGAAAAACAAAGAGGTTCTTAATTCTCATGGTGGCCTCCGTTATCGGGTTCTTCGTCTTCGTTATTCTACACAACGCCTTTTATGCACTGGCCATGCTTACCGAACATATTATTGTATTAAGCAATTTGATGGAAGTCCTTCATGCAGTATTCTTCATCATTGCTGTTTTCCTCTGTCCGGCCATCTTTCTGGTGGGAGCCGCAGGTAGTATACTCTGTGACATTAGAGAACGCAGGAGAAGGGCAATCGGATAAGTTTAAGGGGATTCTGTAGTCAAGCTGCCAGGCCGGTAAAGTCTGTGGTTGAAGCCAGAAGACCCACTTCTACCAAAGGTTCTCACTGGCAGTACTTAGAATCAGAATTACTGTGCTCATCACTGACCTGCCCCCTCTTTAGTCCAATCATAATGTTAGTTTTATTAATAATACACCTTTTCCCATAGATGCTACATAAGCCTGGAGAAATATTCACCAAGCTTATGCCAGTGTAGATGGGCAGGTCTATTTTTCATACCCGGCAATATACAGAGGAAGAGAGGTAACCGGTGCTAGACTATGCTTTGTTTGGACAGTATCAATCACCTTAATGAGCTATCTGTAGAGACTGTTTACAGTGGTCATGGAGTTCCATGGTCAATGGAACAGGTCAAGAAAAAAATATTACAGTAGTCAGTAGTCTTTCTCACCAGGGCATATATGTTTTTTTAAATAAGTAAATTAAAATATATTCTCTTCACACTGTAACAACAAACCATATAGTACTAGATTGTGATCTTGACCTGCCTCTTCTATCTCGAAAAACTAGAATTTAAAAGTGCTTCTTATCGAACTCGGGGGGGACACAGACGCCGAAAGCAGGGAATTTCTCATGGTAGACGCCAAGCTTGGTTCCAATCTGCTTTATTGTTCTCGACATCAGGATCTTTGCTGCCTTTTGTC
>CAYVML010000206.1:0-3605 GCA_964452475.1 uncultured Dehalococcoidales bacterium | reverse complement strand
GAAAGACCTGGGACTTAAGGTTGCGAGGGAAGATATAGGCAAGCCTCAATATCTGGTCTATGTAACATATAGTTTCTACTTTGCCATTTATGAGATCGATGGACGGAAGATAGGCATTGATCTTATGCGGGGGAACGCCATGCCTGCTTCAGACTTGCAGATGGGAATTGCATCTCCAGAACAATACAAGCAGTACGTGAAGGAGAAGGAAGCCAGGTCTGACTTGGATGAGTCTTTGCCCCCTTTTCTGTACCAATTACATAGGTAGCTACTTTGCTAACTACCCATGTAAACAACGTACAAATACATGAGAAACTACTTGGGTAATTACCTGCCAAGCTACTTAGAGCAAGCTATATTAAACTACTGGGCTAGTCAGGTACTGCAAATTACCCTGCTACAATGTCTGCAGAGTTAAGCTATTAAATTTACCATCCCTACCATAAGTCCGCAGATGACGCCCCCACCTCAGGCAATGCACAGTTACTTATCGCCCTGTTCCTTTTCAATCGAATTTTACAATACAGGATTTTTTGGGTAATGTATAAAATCACAACAATAAGTCGTAGTCTGAAGCTGTCTTAGAAATCGATAGAGACCTCGTAGGTTCCAGCGCTGGCAGCAGGCACATCTACATATACGAAACTGGAACAATTGTCAGCCGCAATATAGTAGTTAGTTTCTTTTTCATTCAACCATACAGCTTTGATATCGGGGTTGCCACGTATCCTGCAGCAGATGGAGAACGGATTCGTCAGTGGGCCTCCGGAATACTCAATTTTCGCCTTAATCCTGTTTTTCGAGGCTAACAGTCTTAATGGATCGGTGAAATACTCTCGCTTCTGCCAGATTTCTACACGGGATTTACGGCGCTCTTCAGCACTGTTTCCTGCTGCTCTCAAAGAGACAAGCATATTGCCTCTAAGAATCCGGTTCGGATAGCCAGAAGCGTACTCCCACGGGGAACGCGTGTTTCCCATTTCCAGCAGGGGAATTATTGCAGCAAGTCCGCTTTTACCACATTCATCTTCATTCAGGCTGAAATCATTTACTTCCATGCCTATTACGAGGGAGTGCAATTTCTCATAGGCAGGCGCACAGACCCAGTTGTTATAGGCAGACGAGTTATAGTTCGCCGGCCGAGGAGTACTGAGCCACGGTGCACGTGATTGGACGCCAAGCATATGTAATGCATAAGGGTATCCTGCCATGCCGGCGGCTGCCATCATCTTATAGGTTGCCATAGTATGAATAAAGTCGTCCTCTCCAAGATGCAAAGTATGTCCGGTTATAACTGCTTCAAGGTCCCCTCTCTCCAGGCTGTGGATATCCAGCAACAGGTCTGCCTTATATTTTAAAATCAACGGTAAGATAATTTTACTCTCTTCATCGGATATTCTGTCCCGTGGTGCTCCAAACTCCTGCTTTACAAAGCCATCGGGGTTAACAACTGGAATAAATATCACCATCTGTTTGCGTCTTGTCTCTGCCGCCTCCTCCGAGACCAGCCAGTCCAGCAAACTGGTGGCTGCAGGTACCACTCCAAGCTCATCTCCATGCCTTAAGCCCATGATAACCGCAATTTCCTTAACATCGAGTGGAACATCTTTATCGGTTATATAAACAGCCTTGATATCCCATCCTTCCGAAGAACTTCCCAGAGAATAAAGTTCAACCGTAGATGGATTGTCATTCGACAACCTGTCCAGATACTTTTCGATTTCTCCCAGTGCTAAAACCATCTTTCTACTCCCTTTTTCTTGCTAGTTTTTTTCTGCTTCCAGTTCACTTTACCAACTGGTCTTTGACTATTATTCTAATGAGATACACTTATATAGTTTATCTTTTTCTGTGGGCAAATTAAACATAGCTCTTAATTCTGTACTGTTAAACACTTTTTTGCTCATCTTCTGTAGATAATACTGGTTCAGGAATTTCCCTGAAAGGTAACTGCATAGCACGGAGCATCGAAACAGCATTCCTTGGAGCGTATCCCTGCCAGTGATTATTAAAGAAGACAAAAGTCTGCTTAACTTTGCCTGCAACCATTCTTACTTTATGTACCAGCTCCTCTATCTCCCCGGGAGAATACAAATATTTATACCTGGTTTCACTGTTTCCTTTCCACCACATCTCTCTGTTTCTACCGTGAAAACGGAAATACGCCATATCTGAAGTCAATGGCAGGTCTCTCGCTATAGAAGATGAAAACAGCGGCTCATCAATCTGTACCCAGGAAACGTTGTTCTGCCTGAACAGTTCAGCGTGGTATGCATCATCACTCCAGCTTTTATGCCGAAGCTCCACAGCTAAATTGTATCTGCCAAATATACTGACGATGCCGTTTAACACTCGCTGTCCAAAGCCATTATTTCTGAAACTGGGTGGGAATTGTGCCAGCAGGGTACCCAGCTTCCCATACCGGATAAGGGGCTCTATACTTTCATCAAACAAATCAACATCTTCAGGATATAACACCGCTTCTTCACCGGAAGCTTCTTCATACATCCTGGGATGAGTGAACTTCTGCCACAGCTTCACGGTAAAAAGAAAATCATCAGGGACGCTTCGGGCCCATTTTTCCACATATCTGGGAGATGGGGGCCTGTAGAAGGAGCTGTTTATCTCTACAGTATTGAAGAACTGGCTGTAGTACTCAAGCTCATTTATTTTTTTCTTAGGGTAGAAGTACCCCCCCCAGCTACCTTCGCCCCTTGGATAAGACCAGCCGGATGTTCCTATGTAAATCTTTCCTGAATCAGCCATCTTCAACTTCTCAAAACAGTAATCACAGGATAATCTCAATTTGCTGGAAAGTAAACCAAATCCTCACTTTTTTCTTGCTCTTAATCCTCACCAACAGGTCTTGACAAATAAATCTTCTGTATATTACACTTGTAATATATCACAACTGTAATAATAATTGAAGGATATGATGAAAGAGATATCTGGCAAACAAAGGTTAATACTGGCTTTTATCGACGAGTTTATCGAAAGGCATGGCTACTCTCCCTCAGTAAGGGAAGTAGCCGAGAACTGTGACATTAATTCATCAACCGTGGCCCAATATCATTTGAATATCCTGGAGCGAGAAGGTCACATTAACCGCAGCCGTAAAGTGTTCAGGAGCATTGCCTTACGAAGAACGCGGACCAGTGTTACTGCTATTCCAGTAATGGGAACCATAGCTGCCGGTGTGCCAATCCCGGTCCCCGGGAATGATACCTGGGCTACTATGCCAGAGGAAACGCTGGAAGTGCCCAGAAATCTTACCCGCGGCCTGGATAATGTGTATGCACTCAGGGTCAAGGGCACTTCCATGATTGATGCCTTGATTGATGATGGAGACATCGTGCTCTTACAACAGCCCGGTATAGTTGAAGATGGCACCACCGTAGCTGTATGGCTGAAGGACAGACAGGAGGTAACGCTGAAGAAGATTTATCGTGAAGAGAACAGGATTTGCTTCAAACCGGCAAACAAGCTGATGAAGCCAATATACTGCCAGCCGGAGGACGTGGAGATACAGGGAAAGGTTATAGGGGTAATCAGGGCGCTGTAAAGCGGTTACCGGGAGGCACAGGCTTATATAAGCCTGTCCTTTT
>CAYVML010000205.1:0-3615 GCA_964452475.1 uncultured Dehalococcoidales bacterium | reverse complement strand
AGCTGAAAGATTATCATTGTCTCCGAATCTGAACTCCTCGATTTCATCGAAAGCAACCACGTCATTCTCATTAATTATACTTATTATATGTAGATCAATAAGTGCTAGCAGGGTATTACGCGCATTAAGATAGCCAGCCCGCTCTGCAATATCACTCTTCGTAAGCAATGCCTGAGCAATAGTTATGTCATGTTGACTAAAAAGTTTCTCATAAATATACATAAGGTGGCTCTGACCAACCGAAGCCATGACCTGCTTTAAAGACATATTTTTATATCCTGAGCTTTCTTTGAGTTTCTGTCTACCTGCAGCAATTGCCCCAGAGGATACAACCAATAGCTCCTGTCCACGACCATGAAGATTCGCTACCTGCCTGACCAAATTATCCATAATTGCCAGATCCAGGTGATTACCACCTGATGTAAGCAGGCCTGTACCAAATTTTATTACTATTCGATGAACAGACATTTCAACGAATTATAGCAACGCCGCATAATAGCAACAACACAAAAATAACCACTTATGATAGCATTATGAGATTATGAACTTGTCTCGTTTGCTTTCTTTAACCAGAGAACTTCCTGCCTATCAGGAAATAACAAGGCAGTTATCCAGTGCTACGGGTACACCTAAGGTCATTACGTTAAACGCCGCCAGAGCATACCTAATTGCCAGCTTATATTATGACCTCAATTTACCGATAATGGTGATAACCAACCAACCAGAGGCTGCCAAGAAACTCTATGAAGAACTTCAGTTATGGTGCCTACCATCAACTAACCTGAACAATTTCCCTGAGTCTGAGTTTTTACCGTATGAATATTTTACCTCATATTCTAGAACTACCAGTAGGGAAAGATTGAAGACATTAGCTACACTGGCTCTGTACAATCATACCCAATTATCCTCTGCCGATTCCCATATACCTCTCTCTATCATGAAAGAAGCAACACTTGATAAGCACATTCAAACTAGACCATACCAAGGCCGCAAGACTAGTTTAGAGACAGTGAATGTGATACATACAAACCCTCCACTGATAGTCAGTTCAGCTCTTTCTATACTAAGCAAAATCATTACTGTGGAGGATTTTTCATCTTCATGTCACGTTATATATACAGGCATGATCATTGATCCACTTAATCTGCTGACTAAATGGCAGGACATAGGTTATGAAATCACTGATTACGTTGAGGAGCCAGGAGATATGAGCAAGCGAGGGGGTATTATCGATATTTATCCTATTTGCAGCGAACTCCCAACACGTATCGAATTCATGGGCAACAAAATAGAGAGCATGAGGTCATTCAATCCTGACAACCAGTGTTCAATCAAAATTGTCTCTTCACTGATGATAAGCCCTGCTAAAGAAGCTATCATATCACAGGTAAAAACCAGTCCAACGTTTAATCCTATAGATTTAGAAAATTGCCGGTCAGAGGTGAAACAGCATATAAAAGAGGACCTGTCTAAGTTAGAACAAAAGCAATGGTGTACTAATGCTGAATTTTACTTTCCCCTGTTTAATAATGGAAATATACTTCACTATCTCCCGGATGAAACCATTATCATCCTCGACGATATAGAGGAAATTAAAAATGTAATAGAAAGGTTGAACAAAGAAGCCTCAGCATCACGAGCTATAAAAGTAACTGAAGGTAGTTTGCCTGTAAGTTTTCCCTCTCCATACTTCAACTGTGAAGCAATAGATAGGGAATTTATACGTATGCAAAAGCTCATCATACGATCCTGGCAATCCGATGAGCACAATAATCTATTTATGCCTTTTACTTCTGCTTCGAGTTACGGAGGTAACCTGGATTTATTTCTTAATGCAACCAAGCAAATAATCCAGCAAAAACAACGTATTATTATAATCAGCCAGCAAACGAAGAGGCTAGCAGAGTTAATGGAAGATGAAGACCTGTATATCGTACCAACAACTCAACTAACAAAGGTACCACCTCGCTCTTCCATCACGCTCTTCCATGGTTCTCTGGAGCAAGGTTGGATTATAGCTAATGAGCTAATCATCCTTACTGATGCTGAGCTTTTCGGGGTTGTAAAACAACGGCGCCCTCTTCGTAAGATTACCTCTGAGCGACGATGGTCGATTCAACAGTTTAATCCAGGCGATTATGTAGTTCATGTTGATCACGGTATTGCTCGTTTTAGTGGTTTAACCAGGATGCTTGCTGATGGTAGTGTGCAGGAATACCTCATTCTGGAATATGCGGCTGGTGGTAAGCTTTATGTGCCCGCAGACCAGATAGGACGCGTCAGCCATTATGTCGGCTCGAGTGCCAGGGAGCCATCTTTAAACAGACTTGGAAGCTATGAGTGGTACAGGACAAAGAAGAGAGTTAAGGAATCTGTAGCCAATATAGCACAGGAACTACTTGGTCTTTATGCTTCCAGAGAAGCAGCTCCAGGCTTTGCCTTTTCTCCAGACACGTTTTGGCAGTATGAATTAGAAGCCTCTTTTCCTTATCTGGAAACACCGGACCAGTCAAAAGCAATAGCTGAGGTTAAAGAAGACATGGAGAAAGTAAGGCCCATGGACCGCCTCATCTGTGGCGATGTCGGTTATGGTAAAACTGAGGTGGCTTTACGGGCTGCATTTAAAGTAGTTATGGATAACAAACAAGTAGCCGTGCTGGTTCCCACCACAGTGCTGGCTCAGCAACATTTCAACACCTTCAACCAGAGACTACAGGCCTTTCCTTTACGAGTTGAAATGCTAAGCCGTTTCTGTTCCACAGAGAAAGGGAAAGAAATCATTGAAGGCTTAACTGACGGTAGCGTAGATATATGCATTGGTACTCACCGCTTATTACAAAAAGGTATCGTCTTCAAAGATCTTGGTCTGGTGGTAATCGACGAGGAACAACGTTTCGGAGTAGTACAAAAGGAAAAGCTAAAGCAAATGAGGAGTGAAGTGGACGTACTTACTTTAAGTGCCACTCCAATTCCTCGTACACTCCATATGTCTCTAGCTGGCATCAAGGATATGAGTATTATGGAAACACCACCTGAAGAGCGTTTAGCTATAAAAACATATATTGGTATCTACAATGAAACACTGATTCGTCAATCAATACTACGAGAGTTGGAAAGAAATGGGCAGGTTTTTTTCGTTCACAATCGGGTTCAGGATATTACAATCATGGCTAATAAGCTAGAGAACCTTGTTCCTGAAGCAATAATAAGCATAGCACATGGGCAGATGTCTGAAGATAAATTAGAGAAGGTAATTACGGATTTCGCTGCTGGCAAGAGCGATGTTCTGGTAACTACTACCATCATCCAACTGGGATTAGATATGCCCAATACCAATACGTTGATTATTGACCAAGCTGATAAATTTGGACTTACACAGCTCTACCAGCTAAGAGGTCGTATAGGCCGTGGTACCAACCAGGCATATGCGTACTTTCTTTACAACCGGGAACAACAAATGTCTCTACAGGCCCGTAAGAGGCTTAGAACTATTTACGAAGCCACAGAACTGGGTAGTGGGTTCGCTATTGCCATGAAAGACCTTGAAATTCGCGGTGCTGGAAACCTTCTTGGGGTAAAACAAAGTGGTCACATAGCTGCTATAGGTTTCGATCT
>CAYVML010000204.1:0-3682 GCA_964452475.1 uncultured Dehalococcoidales bacterium | reverse complement strand
GACCAGAAAGGGCGTGCACGTGGTTACGGTGAATGATTATCTTGCCAAGCGTGATTGCTATTGGATGGGCCCTATCTATGCTGCATTGGGTGTCAGCGTCGCATGTATTAATGCTCGACAAGATACGGATTCTTCTTCACCTTCATATATTTACGACATCAATTACGAGTCTGATAATGAGAAATGGAAATTTCTTCGACCTGTCACTCGTAAACAGGCTTATGAAGCTGATATCACGTATGGCACCAATAATGAGTTCGGTTTTGACTATCTCAGAGATAATATGGTAACTGACTTATCGCAATGTGTTCAGCATTCATTAAATTACGCCATTGTAGATGAGGTAGACAATATACTTATAGATGAAGCTCGTACCCCATTGATAATAAGTGGGATTGCTGAGGAAGCTACTCAGAAATATTATACTTTTGCCAATTTAACTTCCAGGCTTAAGGCATATGATGATTACACCATTGATGAAAGAACACGTACCGTTAGCATTACTGAAAGAGGGATCACCAGAGTAGAAGAAATTCTTAAAAAAATAGGTTTGCTCAAATCCCCTAACTTATATGATCCTTCGAATTATCTTCTTACCCAGTACTTAGAAAGTGCTATCAAAGCTCGGGCTCTATTTAAAAAAGATCGTGATTATGTAGTGAAAAATGGACAAGTTGTTATTGTGGATGAATTCACTGGCCGTTTGATGTTTGGGCGGAGATATGCTGAAGGATTACATCAGGCTATTGAAGCTAAAGAAGGAGCAAAAATACAACGGGAAAGTGTCACATTAGCAACTATAACTTTTCAAAACTATTTCCGACTGTACAACCAATTATCTGGCATGACCGGTACTGCTGTCACTGAGGCGGAAGAATTCTATAAAATATACAATTTAGAGGTGGTGGTAATACCGACAAACAAACCTATGGCTCGTGTTGAACTTCCTGACCAAATTTATAAAAATGAAAAATCAAAATTTGAAGCTGTTGCGAAGGAGATTGAGCAATTACACTCCCAACAAATCCCAGTGTTAATAGGTACTACATCTATTGAAAAATCAGAGTTATTAAGTAGTATCCTAAGTCGAAAAGGTATAAATCATCAAGTTTTAAATGCTAAAAATCACGAGAGAGAGGCTAGCATAATATCGCAGGCTGGTCGTTTAGGAACTGTGACTGTAGCGACAAATATGGCAGGTCGTGGGGTGGATATTATACTCGGGGGTAGCCCTGAAGGGCAGGAGCCATCAGAATGGGTTGCTGAGCATAATAGAGTAATTGAACTTGGTGGACTTCATGTTATTGGCACAGAGCATCATGAGGCAAGGCGTATAGATAACCAACTACGTGGACGTTCTGGCAGACAGGGGGATCCTGGCTACTCTAAGTTCTATGCTTCTCTGGAAGATGAAATTGTTCGACGTTTTGGAGGCGACAGAATAAAAGGTTTAATGGAACGATTTGGTATAGATGATGCAACTCCAATCGAACATCCCTTAGTTAACAAAGCTATAAAAAATGCCCAGGTACAAACAGAAGGCTATCACTTCGATATGCGTAAGCATCTAGTAGAGTACGATGATGTTATTAATAAACATCGTGAGATCATTTATTCAGAAAGAAAGAAAATTTTAAATGGTACAGACTTAAAAATAAATATAATGTCAATGATAAATGATGAAATCCGGAGTATAGTAGCCGTACATTATAATCATAACGCAGGTGTGCTTAATTCGCTTTATTTACTTAAAGATATCGAAACCATTTTCCCTATATCACAACAGTTTTTTTTAGCAAATACAAGTCAATCACAGATTAAAGAGGAACAAGTCATAGATGACCTAAATACCTACGCTACTGATTTATATAATCAACGAGAGCAGCAGTTAGGCTCTACAAATATGCGAATTGCAGAACGCTTTGTTATGCTTCGCACTATCGACAAGCTATGGATGGAACACCTTACCGCAATGGACCATATGCGACTAGGAATAGGATTGCGTGCTGTAGCACAACAAAAACCACTCGACGTATATAAAAGAGAAGGACGTGACTATTTCGATACATTACTATCAGGTATCCAGCATGATGTTGTACATAGTATCTTCCATGTTGGCATAAAAAAGGAAACACCACACAAACAAAAAACTGTGGTAACAGGTAAGAAAGTTGGTCGTAACGATCTTTGCCCTTGTGGATCTGGCAAGAAATACAAGTATTGCTGCGGAAGGTAAGGTAAGTACACAAAATAGTAATTAATTATTGTAGAACTACGTTAATTATAAGAGCCACAGTTTGTATTTCACTCACTGAATAACCTTAAGCATTTCACATCACACATGCAGGGATCACTTCTTTTTTACAATATTTTTCATAGTTACCAAAAATAATGCTGAAAAATGCAGATATTGTATAATTTTGAGGTTGAATTGTTAGATCACTCAAATTAAGCTGAAATGTAAATTGATAAATACAGATATTGCCAAAGTATTCAAAGATATCGCGGCCCTCCTTGATTTAAAAGGTGATAATGCTTTTAAAATCCGGGCATACCAGAGAGCAGCGCAGGCTATCGAACATTGTCCTGTAGAAATAAAAATTATGCTCGATGAAGGTAAAGACCTGAAGGGAATTTCAGGAATAGGCGAAGCTATAGCTAAAAAAACTACAGAATTGGTGACAACTGGCAAATTATCATACTATGATGATCTCAAAGCTGAATTCCCAGCAGGTATAACAAATCTGCTTGCTATTTCCGGGATAGGGGTAAAGACCGTAAAAAGGCTTTATAATGAAGTAGGCATAAGTTCTATTGAGGATTTGGAACAGGCAATAATCGATAACAAAATCACAAAGATATTTCGTCTCGGTGATAAGGCTACTGATACCATTATTCGTCAGATTCAGGCTTTAAAAAATAAAGAGCAACGCATTCCCATCAAAGATGCATTGTCTATTTCGAATAGCTTTCTAGAAAACCTTCACTCTATTCCCGAACTAGAATATCTTACCTGTGCTGGCAGCCTTCGTCGACACACCGATACAATTGGTAATATCAATCTCATAGGGGCCTCTGACAAACCCAAAGCAGTCATATTATCCTTCATTACTATGCCTCAAATAGAGAAGGTATTATCTCACGGTGCAGCTAAAGCTAGCGCTGTCACTCCAGGAGGAATATCAGTCGATTTAATTGTAGTTGAGCCTGATTCATTCGGTTCCTTTCTCCAATATTTTACAGGGAGTAAAAAACATAACGTCCAATTAAGCGAGATAGCGCAAAACCAAGGTTTAAAACTGAGTGAGTATGGGATAGTTAATCCATATACTAATGAATCGGAAAGATTTTCTCTGGAGCATGAGCTATATCATCGACTAAATCTGCAATACATACCACCTGAACTAAGAGAGGCTCATGGTGAAATAGAGAGAGCTATGCGAGACTCTCTACCATCCTTGATACAATTAAATGATATAAAAGGTGACCTCCATATACATACCAACTGGAGTGATGGTAATAATTCCATTATGGAGATGTCTCTGGCAGCAAAAGAGCGGGGCTATCAATATCTGGCTATTACAGACCATTCTGGTAGGAAAGGTATTGCTCATGGCCTCACTATTGAAAAATTGCAAAATCAAATAGATGAGGTTAAGTTGGTTAATGAACAACTACCAGG
>CAYVML010000203.1:0-3683 GCA_964452475.1 uncultured Dehalococcoidales bacterium | reverse complement strand
ACCTGGCAATCCTGTAAGTTCAATGGTTACTTTTGAACAATTTGCCAGGCCAGCCATGCTTAAAATGATGGGCAGAGAAGATATTGAAAAAGCATCAGTTCAAGCTATTATGGATGATGATGTTATAAATAGAGATGGTCGTCGTATCTATGTAAGAGTTATTGTTTCCAAAAAAGATGATACTTATCATGCTAGACTCACCGGCCCCCAAGGTTCTGGTGTTCTCACATCAATGGCTAAAGCAAATGGCTTGGCTATTGTCCCTGAGAATACAAGTGGAGTTAAGGCTGGAGATATAGTAAAGGTGCAAATTCTAGACTGATAAGGAGTTATGCCAATGGTACCAGCAATAGCTATTGTAGGTGAGTCGGGAAGCGGAAAAACCGATTTAGTTGAAAGACTAATTGTGGAATTTAAAAATAGAGGAAAACGCATAGCGGTAGTTAAGCATTGCCACGAGGCAATAAAACTCGATAAAGAAGGAACAGATAGCTGGCGTTTTTCTGCAGCAGGCAGTGATATCACGGTGGCAAGCTCTTCCAATAGTATTACAGTGAACAGAAAAGTGGATACTGATGCCAGCATAGCTGAAATTCTTCGATTTATCGGTGGATCGGTAGATATGGTTATTTTTGAGGGATACAAAAAAGGAAAGATACCTAAAATTGAAGTACATCGGGAACAAATAAATAGTAATCTGGTGTGTCCTATCCAGGTCTTGTCAGCAGTAGCCACAGATAGCAAAATGGATATCGATATTCCGCAACTACCTCTAAATGATACATCCCCAATAGCTGATTTTATTGAGGCTAATTTGCTCGGTGTTTCAGAAAATGATACTTTACTATTTGTTAATGGTCAGCAGATCTTTATTAAATCCTTTGTTAAAGATATTATATCTGAAGCTTTACTGGCTATGATAAAAACTCTAAAAGGGGCTGATGATATTAATAATCTTGACATATCAATTATGAGAAAAAGTCCAGATGCCTGACTCTATATATAGGCTGGGTATATTAACGATTAGTGATAAAGGGTCACGTGGAGAACGACGGGATACAAGCGGTGAAGCTATACGTGAAATATTTGAGCATACTGATTTCAAGGTTGTTAACTATGAAGTAGTCCCGGATGAGACTCAGGACATTGCTCAAAAGTTAATGCAATGGTCTGATGAAGATAGAATAGATTTGATTTTAACTACTGGTGGTACCGGATTAAGTCCGAGGGATGTTACTCCTGAGGCAACTCTATCCGTAATAGATAAAGTCGCACCTGGTTTTACGGAGGCCATGAGAGCAGAAAGCCTGAAAATAACTTCCAGGGCAATGTTAACGCGAGCGATTGCTGGAATTAGAAAAAACTGCCTTATTATCAATTTGCCTGGTAGTCCTAAGGCTGTTCAGGAATGCATTGATGTGATACTGCCAGCACTTGCTCATGCTGTTGATACGCTAAAAGGTCAAGTTTCTGAATGTGCTGATCAAGATTAACCACTGCCAGCTCTTGGAGCAAAGCTAGACTATAATCCCTCGATTAATAAATAGAACTATCTTTAGATAATATGGTGATTTGTAAAGGAGAATACTGAGGTAAAAAGTAATGAGCATTTTAGTGGATTCGTATCTGCGTAGGATTAATTATCTCAGGATATCTGTAACTGATAGATGTAACCTTCGCTGCATATATTGTATGCCTGATGGTGGTATACGATGGATACCACATAGCGAAATACTTACTTATGAAGAAATAGCCATTGTTGTTCGTGCAGGAGCTGATTTAGGAATAAATAAAATAAGACTAACCGGAGGGGAACCTCTGGTTAGAGCAAACCTGCCTCAACTTGTTAGAATGCTTTCGGAAATAAATGGAATAGATGAAATTTCCATGACCACCAATGGTACTTTACTTAAGAGGCATGCACTGGAACTTAAAAAAGCTGGTTTACGTCGTATAAATGTAAGTTTAGATTCCTTTAAAGCTGATAGATTTAAACAAATAACGCGCTTGGGTAAATTGCAGGATACTCTCGATGGGATCGAAGCAGCTAAAAATGCTGGTCTGACTCCGGTCAAAATAGATATGGTGGTTATTAAAGGTGTAAATGATGACGAAGTGTTGGATTTTGCTACGAAAAGTTATGAACAAGGGTGGCATGTCCGATTTATAGAGTTGATGCCACTATCAAATATCGGGGGTTTGGTACCCGTAAATGAACTACAAAAGAAAATTGAGACATTAGGTAAGCTGGAACCAGCACCCTCGATTGTTGGTAATGGTCCAGCCAGATACTTTAGTTTACCAGGTGCAAAAGGAACAATAGGATTTATAAGTCCAGTTACAGAACCATTCTGTCGCTGGTGTAACCGACTGCGGTTAACTTCATACGGACAATTGTGCCCTTGTCTTCTTTCTGATAGTGGAGTTGATCTTAGAACTCCATTGCGTAATGGTAAGCTGACTGAAGAGGAATTAAAACATTTGATCACCGAATTGGTTGCCTCAAAACCAGCGCATCATGAATTAGAGTCTGCTACAACTATACTATCTCGTAAAATGTCTCAGATTGGTGGATAAAACATATATCCTGATTGGAGGGAGTAAATGATGTCAAAACAAATAGATGATAATGTGTTATCTCCAGTTCAGATGATAGATATTTCAGGGAAAAATGAAACAGTACGCGAAGCAGTAGCTAAAGGTAGAATTGAAATGAATGCTGCTACTCTCGAAAGTATCCGTCAAGGCGAGATAATAAAGGGAGATGTTTTAGCTGTAGCTCAAACGGCTGGTATTTTAGCAGCTAAAGATACTCAACGACTTATACCGTTATGCCATCCATTATTGCTTACAAATATTTATATAGAATTTTATTTGCCTCCAAGCGGTAGCTTCATTGATATTACTGCCACATCAAAAGGTATTGGGAAAACAGGATTTGAGATGGAAGCATTTATCGCAGTTACTGTAAGTGCACTTAATATTTATGACATGTGTAAAGCTATAGACAAAAGCATGCATATTACAAATGTTCGCTTGCTTAAAAAAAGTGGTGGTAAGAGTGGCACATATGTGGCAGAAGATGGCAAAGAGAAACCAGTAAACAGATACGGTAAGGTAGTGGCTGTTTGCATAGGTGAAGGGAAGGATAAGAAAGAACAGGTCAGTGAAGCAGTTCTCCGGGAAGAATATGGTTTTATTGGTGATACTCACGCTGGTAGCTCGAGACAGGTAAGTTTATTAGCACAGGAAACTGTAAACAAAATGATTATTGCTCTAAGTAGTATTAATCCTCAGAGAATGAAGACTCAAAATATACGTATCAATCCTGGTGACTCTGCCGAAAACCTGCTTACCAATAATATAGATTTAATTTCGTTACAGGTTGGGACAAGAATACACATTGGGAAGGAAGCTGTCCTGCAAGTCTGTGAAATAGGTAAGGAATATCATAAACCAGGTTATTATCTGATTCCCCTGGAAGGAATATTTGCCAATGTTATTAAAGGTGGGATAATAAAACCAGGTGACGATATTATAGTAGAAGAGAACAGTTAATATTTTATCGTGAATTCACGAAATTGCTTTAATTTATTTGACCAGTTTATTTCTAAGTAATTTATAATTGCACCTGGAGGCCCTGTCTGTATTTTAGCTATCAGGCGCTCCAATACATTACGATT
>CAYVML010000202.1:0-3689 GCA_964452475.1 uncultured Dehalococcoidales bacterium | reverse complement strand
CCGGCTGAAACATTCAATCTGTTAAAGGAGGAGAGTAAAAAAAATGAGTAGCCAGACAGTTCCACAGACTTCTATTTACCTGCCACGTCCCGCTGAATTAATACATATTACACCAATCACTGAGACTGAGAAGCTCTTCGAATTCAAATTAGAGGATAGCCAGGAGTTAGGACATAAACCAGGACAATTTATCGAACTTTCGGTTTTTGGAATTGGCGAAGCTCCAATATCAGTTGCCTCTTCCCCTACAAAGAAGGGCAGCTTTGAACTGGCAATACGGAAAACAGGCAATTTAACCAGTGTTCTACATCGCATGAGCACAGGAACTACGGTGGGAATCAGGGGGCCCTTTGGTAACGGCTTTCCGGTAAACGACTTTCAAGGCAAAGATGTCTTGATAGTAGCTGGAGGCATAGGTCTTTTCCCGCTAAGATCTCTGATTTACTATATCCTGGATAATAGAGTTGATTATGGCAGGCTGACTATTTTATCTGGCTGTAGAACTCCACAGGAACGTGTATTTGCTGATGATCTGGCTAAATGGACTAAAAGGCATGATTTAGAACTGCTAGAGACAGTAGATCGCTGTGATGAAGAGTGGGCTGGAAATGTTGGCATGGTAACCACCCTTTTCGATAAAGTTGAAGTTGCTCTTGGAAAGACCGTTGCAATTATTGTAGGACCACCGGTAATGTATAAATTTGTAGTTGCAGAGTGTAAGAAAAAAGATATCGCAGATGAACAGATACTGTTATCTCTCGAGAGAAGAATGAAATGCGGAGTAGGCAAATGTGGACACTGCCAAATTAATGGTATTTATGTCTGCCAGGAGGGTCCAGTATTTACTTATAGTGAACTTAAAAAACTACAGGAGGCGCTCTAGAAATGAAACCAAAGTTGGGATTTTTTGATTTCACCGGTTGTGAAGGGTGCCAGTTAGAGGTAATCAACTTTGAGACCGAATTGGTAGAGCTACTGAAACATGTGGATATCGTGAATTTCAGGGAGGCAATGCAGGAGCGAAGTGATGATTACGACATAGCAGTCATTGATGGGGCAATCACCACAGAGGCAGGTATTGAGAGAATACAGCAAATTAGAAAGCAGGCAAAGATATTGATAACCATTGGAGCCTGTTCCTCTTCCGGTGGTGTAAACTGCCTGAAAAATTTCCGTTCCATGGAGGAAAATCTTAAAATAGTATATGGCGAGAGCGCTCAATACTACAACACTATTCCAGCACGGCCTATAAGTGCTGTGGTGCCTGTGGACTATGAACTTCCAGGCTGCCCAGTAAACAGGTTTGAGTTTATCCAGTTAGTCAAAGCTTTACTACTTGGTAAAAAATTCGAACTGCCTAATTATCCTGTATGTGTTGAGTGCAAGGAGGCCGGAAATGTTTGTGTATTTGAAGAAGGGGGAAGCTGCCTTGGGCCAGTCACCAGAGGAGGTTGTAATGCTATCTGTGTTACCACCGGTCGTCACTGCTGGGGATGCCGCGGCTTGGTTAATGATCCTAATGTAGATTCAGAAAAAGAGATACTCCAGAAGTATGGCCTGAGCGTTGAGGATATACTAGGTCAGTACAGATTATTCAATGGTTACTATCCGGAGGTGTCAAAATGACTAAACTAAATATCAATGTTCATCACGTAACTCGCATAGAGGGACATGGTAATATCACTGTAAATGCCAGCAATGGAAATATAGAAGAAATAACCTGGGAAATACCGGAGTCTCCCCGTTTTTTCGAAGCCATGCTTAGAGGACTGAACTATAACGACGCTACCTTTATTGCGCCCAGAATCTGCGGTATTTGTTCTATAGCTCATTCTACTGCTTCTCTACAAGCAACAGAAGCTGCCTTCGGGGTTGAATTGAGCGAACAGTCTATACTGCTGCGAAAACTTCTGTTCCATGCCGAGACCTTACAGAGTCACGTGCTTCACTTCTACTTCCTGGCAGCACCGGATTTCCTAGGGGTAGGCAGTGTCTTCCCTCTGGTCAACACTCACAAAGAAGTGGTTTTAAGAGCACTTCGCTTAAAGAAACTGCCTAATGACCTGGCTGATATAATAGGCGGCAGAAAAACACATCCCACTTCTTGTGTTGTCGGCGGCTTTGCCAGATTTCCCGAAATCAGCCAGCTAAAGACCATCAAGGAAAGGTTGATACAGGCCATGGACGACCTGAAAGAAACTATTACCTTGTTTAAAACGCTAAGCATCCCCGACTTCGCTAGAGAAACAGAATATATCGCCCTCAAAGGCGCCGAGGAATATGCCTTTATCTCTGGAGATATCTCTTCTACTGATACCGGTACGGCCCCGATAAATGATTATCTTAATATGACAAACGAATTTTGCGTGCCGCAATCTACTGCCAAATTCAGTAAACATAACCGTAATTCCTACATGGTTGGAGCACTGGCGCGGTTTAATAATAACTATTCCCAGCTTTCACCTGGAGCACAAAAGGCAGCTGAGGAGCTAGGCCTGAAGGCAATCTGTCACAACCCGTACATGATAACCATAGCCCAGATTGTTGAATCGGTCCACGCTGTCGAGGATGCCCTGCATATAATTGATCTACTGGTAGCTCGAGGCATAAAGGAGGAAAAGCCAGCAGTCAAGGTTAAAGCAGGAAGAGGCATTGGAGCCGTAGAAGCGCCTCGGGGTATTTTGTACCACGATTACAGCTATGACGAGAAAGGCATCCTAACCAAAGCAAATTGTGTTATCCCAACGAATCAAAACCATAATAATATCCAGAAAGACATGGAGGCACTGGTACCAACAGTTATGGACAAATCTCAGGAGGCTATTACTCACTTGCTAGAGATGCTGGTGCGTGCTTATGACCCATGCATTTCCTGCTCAACTCACTACCTTAAAGTAAATTTCGTTTGATAGCAATGCCGAGAAAAACTGCTCCCTTAAAAATAATTATCCTCGGAATAGGCAACCTGCTCCTTAGTGACGAAGGACTGGGAGTTCATTTCATACAGTTGCTGAATAAAGATGACCTGGGATACCCCAACCTAGAAATCGTAGATGGCGGGATTTGCGCTGAGTTTGTATCTTACATCGAAAATGGTTGCAAGCTAATCGTGGTTGATGCTATTAAAGGAGACGGAGAACCAGGAACAGTGTACTGCCTGAGCATCAATGACGTAATGACACAATCAACCTCTACTCCACCATCACACGAAATGAGTGTTATAGATAGCCTTAAAATACTGAAGTCTATAGGAATAGAACCTGAAGAGACCATTATTATTGGAATAGAGCCTAAAAACTTGGAACCAGGATTAAAGCTTTCACCGGAGGTAGCAGGAAAATTTGATGAGCTTAATAAGCTAGTAGTAGAGGAGATAAACAAGGCAAGGCCACTTCTGCTATCGATTTAACACCGCCCTCACCCTCGACCAACAGACTGATAAACAGTCTATGGAGACGAATAGCCTGGAAGTCAATCTATGGTGCTTAAGCTAGCTTTACAACTTTTACTGCAGCCACTTTCAGCTCAGGAATCTTTGCCACGGGATCAAGTGCATCGTTGGTCAACAAATTCGCTGCCGCCTCGCTAAAATGGAAGGGGATGAACACCGATCCAGCATTTACCCGATCGGTGAGTTTTGCTTTTATCTTTATTTCCGGCGGCCGCATACATTTCGCCTAAATTGAAAA
>CAYVML010000201.1:0-3693 GCA_964452475.1 uncultured Dehalococcoidales bacterium | reverse complement strand
ATGAAAGGGCAGACGGCTCTGGGTATCCATCTGGGCTTAAAAAAGAAGAGATCCATGATTATGCCTCTATCATAGGTCTGGCAGATATGTATTTAGAGATGATAAGTGACTGGCCCGATGGAGAAAGGATCGAACAGAACAGGGCGGTTCGGGATATTATTGATTCTGCTAAGGAGGCGTTTCCGGCCAGGGTGGTAAAGGCCTTTTTGAATCAGATCTCTTTCTTTCCTCTGGGCAGCTACGTGAAGCTCAATGATCGTTCGGTTGGAAGGGTTACCGACACCGATCCAGGTTTTCCCTTAAGACCTACCGTAGAGATAATCTACGATAGTCTCGGCGGTAAGTTACAAAAACCCAGGATTGTGGATTTATCTCAGCAAATTCTCTTGTATATAACGGGTAGCATCGATGAAAACGATATATCTTAGTGGCCTTTTTGCAGTATTGTTTTTCCTGCTGCTTTTAAATGCTTGTTCAAAACGCATTCCAGGTACGCCTGTTAGAGACCTTGCCCCTACCTTAACCTTGCCTACAGGAGAACCCCGATCCTTGGCTATGAAAGAGGAATTGGCACGGATGAGTAAGGTAGCAGAGAACGCTGTTTTTACCGAAAAGCGGGGTTACCCAGAGTTTAAGATAGGCCCCTTAGATCTCTTGGAGATTACCTTTCGAGTAGGCAGTAAGTATTCAACAGATACCGTAATGGTCAGGCCAGATGGAACGATCTCATATTCCTTTGTAGATAACATGTCGGTTACTGGCCTAACTACCCGTGAACTTGACGAGAAACTGACTGAGAGGCTCTCGACTTTTGTCAAAAATCCAAGAACCGATATTGTCGTCAAAGAATTTAAGAGCAAAACTGCCTTAATCTTAGGAGAGGTGGGTGCGCTTAGACTTCCTTATTATGAGGCTGGGACCAGAAAAATCACTCTTAACGGTAAGACAACTCTTCTTGATCTTTTGGTCCTGGCAGGTGGATATACCAAGGATGCAGATATCAAAAGGGTCAAGCTTGTCCGGGGAGGTAAAGTTTACTATATAAACCTCTACGACATCATTTATAGGGGAGAGATAGAACAGAATGTTATTATAGATGACGGAGATGTGGTTGATGTGCCAGAGCTTCCTGTGTATGGGGAGCGGGTGTATGTAATGGGTGAGGTATATAGGCAGGGTGTCTATCCACTAAAGGATGCCCCAGATCTTCTGGCAGCGCTCGCCTTTGCTGGAAGTTTTACCGGGACAGCTGTTCAGGAGAATACACTCATCATAAGAGGGTATCAGCCTGGTAAAAAACCCCAGGTTCTAACGGCAGACATCGATGCCCTTTTTAAGAAAGGTGACATAAGGCAAAATATACCTCTTCAGGAAGGAGATATCGTGTATGTTCCCCGTAGCACCATTGGGGATATCAATGAATTCATTATTAACACGATTCCTCTCCTTGAGTATCTGCTTTATCCTGGTGAGTACAGAGATGCCTACTGGCAACACCAGGATCTCAGGTTCAAGCAATAGGTATCCTACATGGCTCAATACGACATAAATCTACGAGAATACTGGAGGGTTGTTAGAAAGAGGAAAGCGATTGTTATCTTAACCGTGATTTTCTTGACCATTTTCAGCGTGGCCCTGGCCAAGCTTCGGGCCCCATCACCCCTGTATGAGGCTACCTGCTCGGTTAAGTTTGAAAAAGCGGTCTCTCCCATAGGCATATATACCCAAATCATCTCTTGGGGACCTGGGGATGTAATACAGACGCAGATGGCCGTTATCAAAAGTTATCCCGTGTTTACAAAGGTGGCAAAGGCACTTGGCCGCATCAATAAAACAGAAAACCTTGATCCAGCAATTGGCCGGATAATTTCCGACTTGCAGTCTCAGGTAAGGGTCACCCAGGAGGGAAACAGTAATATAGTAAATATTACCACAACCGCTCAAACACCTGCCTTTGCTTCTGCTCTAGCCAACCACGTCGCCCTGGCCTATAAAGAGACCCGCACCCAGGAGATTAATCAGAGGATAGCTGAGGCAATTAAGTTCATTGAAGGCCAGCTCGCCATAGTGGGTGAGCGGCTCAAGAGGTCCGAAGATAGGCTGCAACAATTTAGGCGCGAAAAGGATATTATAGCCCTCTCTTCCCAGAGCGCTTCTCTTTTATCAAGAGCCGGCTCCCTTGAGGACAGACTGGCACAAACTATGGAGGCTAAGTTGGAGCTCGGAGCTGTTGTGACGAGAATAAAAGGGGCTTCCAGTCTTCCCCTGAGTTCCAAGCGAAGTTTCTCCTCCGACAAGGCCTCAGCCCTTTACCAAAGATTGAACTCCAATCTCGTTGATCTGATGCTTAAAAGAGATTCCCTGCTCATCCAGTATACTTCCTCCCATCCACAAGTTGTTGAGTTAGATAAGCAGATCTCAGAAATTGCACGAAAAATGACAATTGAGTTGGAATCTCAACTCAAGATTCTGATTCAACGGGAGAAAAACCTTAGAGAAGAAATTCTTATCGTTAACAGACAGATTCAAACTCTTCCCGTAAAGGGTCTGGAACTATCCAGGTTAGAGAGGGATGTAGAACGAACGAGTGGGATCTATACTTTGCTTGAAACGAAACATCAGGAGGCATTGATCCAAAACGCTGAGAGACCAGAAGAGGTAATCATCGTACGGCCTGCCTTTGAGCCAACACAGGCGATCAATCGCCCTAACATGCTTTCTTCCGGCCTTCTGGGAGCCTTGATTGGTCTTGTCCTTGGGTTGGTATTCGCCTTTATAGTTGAAACCTTTGATACATCCCTTGGGGCGATTGATGATGTTGAGGAGACCCTCGGTCTCCCTGTCGTGGGTCTCATCCCATACGTGGAGTCAAAAGATGATCAGGCAACGCTGATTCCGCACTTTGGCTCGCAATCCGTTTTAGCGGAGAGTTTCAGATCCTTAAGAGCAACCATCCAGTTTAGCGCCCTAAAAAAGAATATCAAGAGCATTGTAGTGACAAGTGCTACTCCCCTGGAAGGGAAAACTGTTGTGGCCGCTAATCTGGCCATAGCTATGGCCCAGGGGGGCTTGAAGACCCTTCTGCTGAGCACAGATTTACGTAAACCAACGCTCTATAAACTATTCGGGCTTGATGCATCTCCTGGGCTTACCGATTTTCTCTTAGGTAATGGTGATTCTTCAAAGGCAATCAAAACGGTTACCGACCTCATGATGGGCAAGATGGGTGTTGATAAGATAATGCTTACACCCGGGATAGACAATCTGCATATTGCTACCTGCGGCAAGATTCCTTCCAATCCGGCTGAATTAATAGAATCTGAGAAGTTTAAAGGTTTCCTTGATGTCCTTTATGACTACTACGATGTTATCTTACTGGATACGCCGCCCCTGATTTCCGCAGCAGATGCATCTATTCTGGCCACAAAAGTGGACGGTGTTTTGCTTGTGTATAGGGCCGGGGAGGTTGCCAGGGGCATCTTGAAGAGGGTAATAGCGCAGTTAGAGCAGGTTAAGGCAAATATTATTGGCGTTGTTCTTAATGGGGTAAAGGCAGAGATAAGTCCGGATTTTGAGGAACTGAAGCATTATAAATACTATTACTACTACGGAGGAGAGGGCAAAAAAAAGAAAACAGAAAAGAAAAAGGGTGGCCATAGATCTCTCAGGTTATTTTTGCTATCTCTGGTGCTG
>CAYVML010000200.1:0-3696 GCA_964452475.1 uncultured Dehalococcoidales bacterium | reverse complement strand
ATTTTCCTATATCGTGCCACCAGCCAACTAGTCTGGCTAACTCACTTGCATTAAATCGTGAAGCATATTGAGCAGCCAATGTGCCAACGGCTTCAAGGTGTACAGAAAGAGTATGTCTATGGCCTTCGCAATTCTGTGAGTGCGCTAAATATACCATTGCAACTTCCGCTGAACATTCTCAAGACTAGATTAGCACTCAATACATATTTATTTCAAGGGTATTAATATGAATAGTATTAATAACTTTCTATTTCATCTTAATAGTTGGCATCGTCCAGATTAAGACCATGGACACTATGGCGAATCCGGCAAGAACTAACCAGACGTTCTGGTAGCTACCGTAGTTGTCGAACACCCACCCAGCCAGCGGTGGCCCCAGGAACGAACCTGCAGTGCTGATACCCATGAGCAGGCCAAAGACACTGCCATATTTAGCCCTTCCAAAAATATTCCGAGTAATCGCCACTCTCATGGTATTATTACCACCATAGCCCAGGCAAAACAGCGCCAAAAAAGGTATTAATAGCATTGAGCCTGCCAGGGAAACTTCCTCGAAGCAGACAAGTCCCAGGCTCATCATTATAAATCCCACCACTGCTAATTTTTTCTTATCGAACCTGTCGGCAATAAACCCCATTCCAAGACGGCCTACAACACTGCTCAGAGGAATCCCCATCGCCACCAGTCCGGCTATCGACCTGGCGATACCAACACTACCCAAATAAGGCATGACGTGGGTTACCACCGCCGCTGTACAGACATGGTAACAGACATAGGCCAGCGCAATATGCCAGAATACCCTGCTCTTCACAGCCTGCCTGATGCCGTAACTGGTCTCTTCAACCGGTGAGACAACGGCTTTAACATCTTTTTCTCTCACTTTTTCATCTATAGAACTAGGCAGACCTCCATCCGGCAGATAACCGTACTGCTCCGGTTTATGTCGGAACAGCAATGACAGCGGCGCAATCAGCACCAGTGCTCCCAATGCAAGAAGGGCCATAGCTGTTCTCCATTGATAGACATCGATGAGCCTTACTATGACCGGAACCATAATTCCGCTCAGTCCGAAGCCGCAGGTGGCAATACCGCTGGCAAGTCCAATCCTCCGTTTGAACCAGTTGGCAACCGTGGTCACCAGCGCCGTCATGGAACAACCGCTCGTCCCCAGCGCTATAAAGGCGAAACCTGTATAGAAGCCAAGCAGTGTAGTGCAGCGGCTCAGCAGAAACATACCCAGTGCGAGTAAAATGACCCCGGTAAAAACTATCCTGCGAGGTCCCCAGCGGTCTATGAGCATTCCTACCACCGGTGCCAGAATCCCGCTTTCAAGACCGCGAAGCGAAGCTCCGAGCGATATCTTAGTGTAGCTCCAGCCCAGGTCGTCGGCCATAGGCTGAAAAAATGCGGTGAAGCCATAAAAGACCACCGCTGCCATATAGACGGCAATCGCCACCGAGGCGGCAACAACCCACCATCCGTAAAATATCTTATGTGGCTTCAAAACTGATTGTACCAATTATAAGTATCTGCCAGAAATGTAAATGCCAGGATAGTACCTCCTTCTACCACTAATCCTGACACATGCTGCTATACATCAGTCGTGTGTCTCTGGATATTCTACACCAATGCCTCGCTGCAAATCACCTGCGGTATCTCTTCAGTTTCGACGGCAGTATCCTTTTGACTGTTACGCTCAGCCAGACTATGGTCAGTGTATATAGTTGCAAGGCTCTGCACCAGGTCTTCCCCCACTATACCATTGCGTCTGAGGAAGTTTAGTTTCTTGTTTACTGCTGGTGACTGATGGCGGCGATAAGTATTTTCCAGCAGATTTATCTGGCCTCGTCTTTTTTCATCAGCATCCTGGAACAATAACCGCAGCTCGCGTAGCACATATCTCTGTGCCAGTGACAACGATAATACCTGTGAGCGTTCCGCGCTGCGATGTCTTACCTCTTCATCAAAGAGCTTTTTCACTTTCATGGTCCTCTGATTGTAGCCCTGAGGAAGATTCTGTGAGGGTTCAAGCTCAGAGCATTTAATGGCATTAACCACGGTGGAGATATCCCTCGATACGACCTTTCCTTTGCTATCAGTAAGGAATAGCTGCTGAAAACGCCCAGCCTGGCAAAAAACGTAGTGTCCTTTATCTTCAGAACCAAGCGCTGAACGAATCCCATCGCGCAATTCTGCAATCCGCTGAAATTCTTCAGCTTTGTCCACCCTCAAGCGGCGAAGCATCTCTTCAGCCTCATTAAGGTCTATAAAATCCCTGGTAACCTCTTCCCATAGCGATAGTTGTCCTGCCTTCCCCTGGTAGATTGCATACATGGATTCTTCGTTAAGCTTTTCGCTGTCATCGAGGATAGCGGCATCTTCGCCAATGGTATCATGTATCTCCTGGATACGCGCCTGTAGCACACTCTTGATATTAAGATTCCTTTCGATTCCAGTTTCAGGTAGAAAGTTAAACGCCCAGACAACATCGTTCTCCGAGCCAATCCTGTCTATACGACCTATACGTTGTATCAGCTTCACCGGGTTCCAGTGCAAATCGTAGTTAATCAGCTTATCCCCATCCTGCAAATTTAAGCCCTCGGAAAGGACATCCGTCGAAATGAGCAGCCGTATTTCACTGACGCCTTTAGGCATAGCGAATTCAGGATTAACCTTTGGAGCGAACCTGCCGACGACCCTTGCCTTGCTTTTATCCGCCCCATAGATAACCTCGATATCGGCAGTCTTACCACCGGGGTTCAGGTTCTCATATAGATATTTGGCAGTGTCGGCGTATTGAGTAAAGATAATGCACTTGCCATTATTTAATGGTGCTTCTTTCATTCTTGAGAAGAGCAACTGGAGTTTCGCATCCCTGTCAGCAGTAATGGGTGTCACCAGTTTCAGTATCTGCTTCAACAATGCTCTGTCTGCTTCAATATGCGCCCTCAGTCTATCGACATCAAAATCATTAATACCATAGCGTCCTGACAACGCCGAAAGCTGGTCCATCAATTCGCTTTCCTCATAGCGGTCGGATTCATAGAGAAGCTGCTGTGCCTTATCACCTGCCGGGATAATTCCCTTATCAAGTGCCTTGAGAAAACGCTCGTGAATAATGAGCAGCCTTCGTATACTTTCCCTGAAGGCGTAAACGCTTGATTCAAATCGCTTGAAGAGCATTACCCGTATAAGTCCTCGAAGGTTAATGCCAGCGCGATGAAACTCATTATAAGGTTTCACCTTGCGTTTTTCAGGGAGAACATAATTAAAGAGTCCATAACGGGCATACGTTATTTCGCTTCCAGGATTCGGCTTGTAGCGAGTGCCTCCCGGCCTTCCCAGATACTTTCGAATCTGCTGGTAGAGTCCGGTGTATGTATCCTCGATGCTATATCTCAGTGATTCCAGTTCACGCCGTGGGAAGAAGCGATGTTTATCACCTACAATGATATATGCCCTTTTATTGCCATCGAGGTATTCACTGAGATGGATATCGCTAAGCTCTTTTAAAGGGCGATGCGTATCTTCTGTATAGCCATACCAGCGCAGTACATGCCGGCGTGTCCTGCGTATCAACACGTGAACCAGCAGGTCCTGCAGCTTCCTATCTTTCTTTTCTATAAGTTTGAAATACTCTTTCAGGTCCGGCGGGTCTATCGGCAGGTCTGTTTTATCTTCCTGGTGAAACAGCTT
>CAYVML010000199.1:0-3710 GCA_964452475.1 uncultured Dehalococcoidales bacterium | reverse complement strand
ATACTCCTCGCTGCTTTAACCGCATCTTCATACCCAAAAAGCATGGCAGTAGGTCCGTCAACAATAGTCATAACCCTATCCTTGCCAGCCTTCTGAGCAGCTAGCCGTATCAAGTTATTCTTTATTATATGATAATCAATAGCTGGATCAGCGAGAGTTCTTCGTAACGTTGTCATATCTTTAGCGGTGATTCCTTGATAACTGGTTGTAATAACTATTGTACTTCGAGCTAGTTTTTCCTGCAGTTGATCAATAATTTGTGCCTTTTTCTCTCTTATCATATTACCCCCACAGAAATAAAATTCCCTGTGCCATCGACACAGGGTTGATTAACACCTGAGCAGGCAATTTTTAAATCGCGGGTAGAGATAATATTTATCCCCTGAACCCTATCCCTATCAAAAAGTAACGATACCTGCTGTCACTGGCACTATATTATTATTCTATTGCTATACACAGCTACGCCGCCAGTTCCAGGGCTGATTTTACATCCAACTTGAGTCCTGGGCCCATACTGGTAGCTAATGAAATACTTTTAATATATTGACCTTTAGCTCCACTAGGTTTAGCTTTCACTATAGCCTCAACTACGGCTGATAAGTTTTCTAAGAGCTTTTCTCTTTCAAAGCTAATCTTGCCTATCGGTAAATGGATAATTCCAGTTCTATCCAAACGAAATTCAGATCTCCCTTTACGAGCCTCTTTGATAGCTCGAGGCAAATCCTGAGGAGCTACAACTGTACCTGACTTCGGATTTGGCATCAGTCCTCGTCTACCTAAAATACGCCCCAGCTTAGCAACTTTTGGCATCATATCTGGCGTAGCCATAGAAATCTCAAATTCAAGCCAACCACCTTCTATCTTCTGAATAATCTCGTCTGTTCCTATATAATCAGCCCCATTTTCCTGTGCCAATCTCATCCCTTCTCCTTGGGTAAAAACAAGCACACGTACTTGCTTTCCCAACCCATTAGGCAATAAAGCTACACCCCTTACCTGCTGGTCAGCACTACGCGGGTTTACTCCCATCCTTAAATGAACTTCAACTGTTTCATCAAACCCAACGTAAGATGACTTTTTGGCCAACTCAATAGCTTCTTCTGGACTATACAATTTAGATTTCTCTATAAGTTGGCTTACTTCTCGATACTTTTTGCCGTATTTTGTCACCTACTCTACCTCCACTCCCATACTTCGGGCCGTACCTTCAATAACACTTACTGCTTTTTCTATATCGGTAGTATTTAAATCCTTCATTTTATTTCTTGCAACCTCGTAAAGTTTATCTTTACTTATTTTGCCTACCTTATCACTCCTTGGATTAGCACTACCCTTTTCCAGACCCAGAGCATGACGTAATAAGCCAGAAGCAGGTGGCATCTTGGTTACAAAGTTAAAAGAATGATCAGCATAAACAGTTATCTCTGCTGGGACAATAAAACCATCTTGAGACGCAGTGCGCTCATTATACTCCTTACAAAACGCCATAATATTAACGCCATGCTGTCCCAAAGCCGGTCCCACAGGGGGTGCTGGTGTGGCTTTTCCAGCCAGTATCTGCAATTTAATAACAGCAGCTATTTTTTTCTTTGCCATGTTATATCTTTTCCACCCCCAAGAAATCCAAATTTACAGGTGTTTCTCTACCAAAAAGGGATAGCATAACAACCGCACGCCCTTTGTCCATATTAACCTCTTCTATCTTGCCAATGAAGTCCATGAAAGGCCCACTGGTAACCCTTACGCTATTTCCTTTCTCAAAAGCCACTTTGACCTCAGAAGGAACTTCAGTCATGCGCTCTAATATAGTATTTGCTTCCTCCACCGACAGGGGTACTGGTTTAACACCTGTACTAACAAAACCAGCGACACCTGGGGTATTCCGCACTATGTCCCAGCTACGTTCATCTAAATCCATAAGTACCATAATATAGCCTGGAAAAGCCTTTTTGCTTATGGTATGGCGCTTGCCTGCTTTAATCTCAATCTCATTAGCCGTAGGTATAACAACATCAAATATTTTATCTTCCACATCCATATACTTAATACGTTGTTCTAGGTTCCTTCTAGCTCGTTCCTCATGCCCGGAAGATACATATAGCAAGTACCATCGTCCAACTGATTTCACTTTATAATCACCCACCCAATATCAACTCAGTAAGCACCTTTGTAAAACCATAATCCAGAACTCCTAAGATCCCCCCAACAACTACACATATCACCATAACAAGGATACTTAACCTGAGAGCCTCTCTCTTTGTCGGCCATTGCGCTTTCTTTAATTCTTCCAGCGATTCCCATATGAAATTCAGCTTCGATCTTTTTTTAGTGGAAACAGTAATAGCCTTAGCAGATCTAGCTCTATTGATACGATTAGCCATAAATTTACCTGGCTTCACGATGGCT
Source organism: uncultured Dehalococcoidales bacterium (assembly GCA_964452475.1). Classification (GTDB taxonomy): domain Bacteria; phylum Chloroflexota; class Dehalococcoidia; order GIF9; family AB-539-J10; genus JAUUZT01. The sequence goes on along the minus strand of CAYVML010000199.1, from coordinate 1,304 downwards.
GGTATGTCTTCCACAACGTGGACAATACTTCTTCAACTCTAAGCGTTGTGAATCGTTTCTTTTATTTTTAATAGTGGTATAGTTTCTTTCTTTGCACTGGCTACATACAAGTTGTACTATAGTACGCAGCTCCCCTTTTTTAGCCATATCCTTATTTAATTATCCTGGTAATAACACCAGCGCCTACTGTTTTGCCGCCTTCACGTATTGCAAAACGCAGCCCTGGTTCCATTGCCACGGGGTAAATCGTTTTTATATCCATGTGAGTCAGGCTGTCACCTGGCATAGCCATCTCAATTCCTTCCGGGAGAGTAATAGACCCTGTGACATCAGCAGTCCTAATGAAGAACTGAGGCTTATAACCATTAAAGAATGGAGTATGCCTTCCACCCTCTTCCTTCTTCAGTATATAGACCTCAACTTCAGCTTCCGTATGCGGTGTGACAGTACCTGGTGCTGCTAAAACCTGCCCTCTTTCTATCTCATCTCGATCCACTCCACGCAGTAACACTCCAACAGCATCACCAGCTTCTGCTTTACTCATGGTCTTATGAAACATCTCAAGGCTTATTGCTACTGCCTTCTTAGTCTCCCGCAACCCAACTATTTCCACCTCATTACCAGCATTAATTACACCACGCTCTACCCTCCCTGTAGGCACCGTACCCCGCCCCTTGATACTGAAAACATCTTCCACTGGCATAACAAAAGGCTTATCTCTATCTCTCACTGGTAAAGGAATATACTCATCAACAGTATCCATTAATTTCCATATCTGCCCACACCAGGGACAATCCTTCTTTCCACAGCCACATTCCAGTGCTTTCAGAGCACTCACCCTCACTATTGGAATCTCATCGCCAGGAAATTCATAGCTCTTGAGTAAATCACGTACTTCCATCTCCACCAGATCTAACAGCTCAGGATCTTCCATCTGATCTACCTTATTAAGAGCCACCATTATTCGTGGCACATTCACCTGTCTCGCCAGCAGGATATGTTCCCGCGTTTGTGGCATGGGTCCATCATCAGCAGCAACAACCAGAATAGCACCATCCATCTGAGCTGCCCCTGTTATCATATTCTTAATATAATCAGCATGACCTGGGCAATCGACATGACAATAATGACGCTTTTCAGTCTCATATTCGATATGAGAGATAGCAATTGTCAGACCACGTGCCTTTTCTTCTGGAGCATTATCAATGGAATCAAAGGGGCGAAATTGGGAATATCCTATCTTGGACAGCACTTGCGTTATCGCCGCAGTCAATGTGGTTTTTCCATGATCAACATGACCAATC
>CAYVML010000198.1:0-3755 GCA_964452475.1 uncultured Dehalococcoidales bacterium | reverse complement strand
CCAAGAAAATATATGCCACTACTACCAAGCAGGGTTATTACGAAAGCCCCTTGTAGCCAGCTCTTCAATAATTGCAGGAACGGTAATGAAAAGACGTAGAAGCTTACTTCTTTATGGAAAACAGGGTCCAGACTACCAAAGGCCTGCCGATTGAAGAAGCGAAGCACAAGCTCCCAATTGCCTTGGGCTATCATCCCAAAAATAAAACAAAGAAATGCTACTCCCAGGATAATAGCGACTTTAAGCGCTGATTGCTGTTGTCCCAACAGTTCCCAAGGCCAGCGAAGTGTTTTCCCCTTTGGTGATAGTCGAGCGGCCAGCATCAGATTACCCAGGAAGAGGATAACAAAAATAGCAGCCGCTACTACGAATAGCAATACTTTTGTTTTTAAAATTGTGACGTAGACACTGCCATAACTCATACTATTGAACCATAACCATTCCGAATATAAGTCCTTGCCCACGCTCAGTATTATAAAGAGGGCAAAAAGAATAATAGGAATTAGTATTTTCCTAGAGCTATGGCCATGACGTCCACTTCTAACGGTTTCTACATCTCCGCGTTCCGGAAACCAGCGTTGCCAGTTCTTCTCAAACGAACTCATGTTCCGCACCTTCTCTTTCCAATTTATTGTCTAACAGCAGCGCACTCCTGCTTACTTGCTCTTGCCCAGACATTAAGAGAGCAAGAACCAGCGCATGAAAACGATATCATAGTTGCTATAAGTGGGACAATGTCATTTATTGCCGACACTATAAACGATTGATTTGACTTTCCCCCATCGCTTGAGAAATAGCCTACCAGAGATGATTTCCCTCCTGCTTGTAGCAGAGATTCAATAGACAGGAAATGCCTGGCATAGCTCCTTGACTTCTATCCGAATGGCTTCTAGCTCATCCTTATTTTCTCTGGCAACAACTGCCCGGTCTATGAACTGAGCGATTTGTTTCATCTCTGCTTGTTTCATTCCCCGAGTAGTTACCGTTGGCGTTCCTACCCTGATTCCACTGGGGTCGAAGGCTTTTCTGGTATCGAATGGAATAGTATTTGCATTTGTAGTTATTCCCGCAGCATCCAATACCTTTTCTGCCTCTTTTCCTGTGATGCCTTTATTCTGCAAGTCTATAAGCATCAAATGATTATCAGTGCCGCCTGTTACCAACCTGTATCCTTTTTCCATTAATGACTCAGCCAAGGTTTTTGCATTGCTAATAATTTGTTTACCATATTCTGTGAACTCTGGCTTTAGAGCCTCGCCGAAGGAAACAGCGATGGCCGCCATGGTATGTTCATGTGGGCCACCCTGCATTCCAGGGAAAACAGTCTTATCTATCTCTTTAGCGAACTGCTGTTTGCACATTATTATTGCTCCCCTTGCTCCTCGAAGCGTTTTATGCGTTGTCGTTGTTACCACATCTATATATGGGAAAGGAGACTGATGTACACCGGCGACGACAAGGCCGGCAATATGGGCAATATCAGCCATAGAAATAGCTCCAACTTCCTTTGCAATTTCGCTGAACGCCTTAAAATCAATCTCACGTGGATAAGCAGAAATACCACAAACAATCATCTTGGGCTTTGCCTGCAGCGCCATTTTTCTTATTTCATCATAGTCCATAAGTTCCGTTTGCCTGTTGACTCCATACTGTACCGCATTGAATAACTTGCCACTCATAGTCACCTTGTGCCCATGGGTCAGATGTCCTCCATGTCCCAATGCCATTCCCATGAAGGTGTCACCAGGATTCATCAAAGCAAGATAGACTTCCAAATTAGCTGGACTGCCTGAGTATGGCTGGACATTTACATGCTCTGCTCCAAAAAGAGCCTTTGCTCTTTCGATAGCTAGGTTTTCAATAACATCGATATATTGATTTCCACCATAATAGCGCCTCCCCGGGTATCCTTCAGAATATTTGTTATTGAAAACAGAACCAAGAGCTTCAAGGGTGGCTTTACTGGGAAAATTTTCTGAGGGTATTAACTCAAGGCTGGTATTAATCCTGTCTATCTCCTTCAACATTGTGCTATAGACCAATTCATCCGTTGCCTTAAGGTTTTGGTATCCTGCAGACATATCCGTCATAACGACCTCCCTTTAAAATTACTTAATCCAGCATACATATAAACTATCTTAGATCAACGCACGAATTATAGCCTGTAACATCAGCTACTACAAGCATTTTAAAGCCAGAGGGTCACTATAGTATAAACTTCAGCTTGATGCTTACCCGGTAACCCTTTTGCCTGTTCTGTAACGATTACATCAATCTTGATTCTTCCATTTCCATTTCAAAAGTGCGTGCTACAATGTCGTCTTAGTTGGATAAGATGACAAGGCAATAATCAGCACAGTAGTAAATCACATTTATGAAAGGAGTATGCTATGCAAACCCTGGGTCCCATTTGGATAGAGATTGATATGGATGCCATCGTAGAAAATGTAAGATCAATCAGATATTCTCTGGATAGAAAGGTGATGATCATGGGCGTGGTGAAGGCTAATGCCTATGGGCATGATGCCCCAGAAGTAGCTCCACTATTACTACAAAACGGGGTATCTTATCTGGGAGTAGCTCGATTGGCTGAGGGCATAGAATTGCGTAAAAGCGATATTAAAGCCCCTATTTTTATTCTCGGCCTTACTGGGAGGGAAGATATGGAGGCATTACTCTCTTACAATATTGCCTCTGCGGTTTGTGATATTGGAGATGTGGATTTTCTTTCTAAACTGGCAGTAAAAAATAATAAAGTGGCCAAAGTTCATGTTAAAGTAGATACCGGTTTAGGGAGAATAGGGGTCTCCACTGATAATGCCATAACTTTTATCCGCAGGGTACAAGATATGAGAAATATCCAGATAGAGGGAATATTTACGCACTTTGCTGTCGCAGATAAACACGACAAAAGCTATACTGAGAAACAGTTTGGAGAATTTAGCTCCCTGCTGGAGACCCTTGAGCGTACTGGAATTAGAATACCGCTTAAACACGTGGCAAATACTGCTGCTGTGCTTGATTTGCCTCACATGTCGCTGGATATGGTAAGGCTTGGTATTCTACTTTTCGGGTTGTATCCTTCTGCAGAGGTTAAGAAATCTATTAAAGTGAAATCAGCAATGAAGTTTAAATCCAGAATTGTTTATCTAAAGAAAGTCCCAGCAGGTAAAAGTATTAGTTATGGTAGAACCTATACCACCACTGCCAATACCTTAGTAGCCACCTTACCAGTTGGTTATGCTGATGGCTATTCTCGCCTGCTTTCCAACAATGCTGAAGTCATGGTAAAGGGTAAAAAAGCTCCAGTGATAGGGAGAGTGTGCATGGATCAAACAATGATAGATGTTACACATATTCCTGGCGTTGAGCTAGGCGAGGAGGTAACACTCTGGGGAGGAAAAGGAATATACGAGTCTGCCAGACGGATGCATACTATTGTTAATGAGGTTGTCTGTATGGCCGATAAGAAAAGGGTCCCCAAGCTCTTTATCAAGAATGGGAGACCCTATAAAGTCAAGTCTATGTTAGGAGAAATGCTTCTCTGAGATAGGGATATTACCTCTTATTTACCGGTAACAGGAAAGGCCTATCAATAACTTCGGCCCTGGCTTCCCTGTTTCTAATAACAATATCCAGTTCAGTCCCTTTCTCTGTATAAGGCAGGTCAATCATCGCCATCGCACATACCTTATTTAAAGAAGGGCAGAAATTACCAGAAGTGATATACCCTACCTTTTTCCCTTCTTTCCTCA
>CAYVML010000197.1:0-3772 GCA_964452475.1 uncultured Dehalococcoidales bacterium | reverse complement strand
TATTAGCCACTGATATACTAGTAGATATTTCAAAACCGCTTCATCATAGCCTGTCTGATCGTGAATATGAAGTGATGTGCTCAATCGCCTCTGGTAAGAAGATAAAGGATATTGCCGCTGAACTATGCTTAAGTCCAAAGACAATAAGTACTGATCGCAGGCGAGTTATGGACAAGATGCGAATAAAGAATGACAACGAGCTGATTCGCTATGCGATGAGTTGTAATTTAGTAGATTAGCGTTTTGCCACATTATCTATGTTAGATTTTTCAGAACGGTGTATTATCCTTAAGTAGGCTAAAGCTTACAAGAAATAGAGAAAATGGAGTACACATAATTCAGTCTGACACCTACTTCAAGCGTTGTTCTTTTCTTCTATAATATAGTGTCGGGTATGGTTATTTGTATGTGACTTATCCGGTTGTTTTTATTTTTCACCTTCTTTTTTGTACTTGGAGAGGCGGTAAGAGTAATCTATCTTCTCTCCAAGTATGATGACAAGAACTTAGGTGTAGTAGCAAATATCGAATTTATTAGGAGTTATATTACGTAAAAAGGAGAACGGAGATATAAAGAAGTCATAACCTCTGTTTGTTTGAATCTTAATGTTACAGCTGAATATGTTGTTGTGGAAATGACAATTCAAGAACGGTCTTTCATGTTATGTGGGTGTAGGTAATATATATGGAGGGTGTTGTTTGCCTGATAAGAAGGAGATAGAAATAGAAAAGAAATTGATTCAGTCTCATTACCAGTTCTGGAATAATACGCCTGGGCTGGTGTTGAGAGGGAAGTGGGACTATAGTCGCTCTCCACTTAGAATTCGTATCCATGATGGGAATATAAAGGGTGATTTTACTCCTGATATGCTGAATATAGAGAGGCTTGTCAAAGAGACTGAATTATCCTGTAAAGCTTATCCTCCTATTAATGGTAGTGTATTTGAGTTTGTGCAAATTGATAATGTAATCCCGTGGATGGAGGCCATCGTTGGCTGTCATATATATGCCTTGGGAAGGGGAGCCAGCATGGTGGCAAACCCTTCTGATACTGAAATAAAAGATTTACCGGCTCGTCTGGAAGGGGTCCTTGATAACTTGGATGGGAATATCTGGTATCAGAAGCTCGGCGATGGTTATTGTGGTCTAAAAGAGGTTTTCAAGGATGAGTATCCCAGGGCTCATACGACAATGCGAGGCCCTGGTGATATGGTAGGGGCTCTGGTGGGGCATGAGCGATTTATAGTGACAATGCTGGATCCAACTAATAGAATTCTATTACAAGAATTAATGTACCTCTGCTCAGAAATATATATAGAGACTGCTAAGATGCAGATGGATAGAGGAGGAAAATTCAGAGGAGGTTACTGTAATTGTTTTGGGATATGGGCTCCTACATATAACGTACGGTCACAGGAAGATGAGGCTTCTCTTGTATCAGCCAAAATGTATGATGAGGTATTTCTTCCGTATCATATTCAGGAGGTAGCCAGTTTTAAGTATTCGACATTTCACATGCATTCTGCTTATGTAATGACTATCTATAACTGGCGGGAGTTTTCTAAGAAGGGAAATATAAGGTGCTTTGAAGTGCAACTAGATCCTAATGGGCCTACAGTGGAAGCATTGTTGCCTACACTAATTGAGATAAACTCTATGAGACCGCTAGTGATAGATTCATGTACGGAAGAGCAGGTTAAGGTTATAGAAGAGCATATCTCTGAGTTTCCCGGAGCTGTGTTACATCGGTATATGGATGTTGCCATATTTTCTTTTCAGAAAAGATAGTTTAAAAAGCAAGATAAGATTGTATTGTAATGGAAAAGATATGAGCGATTTAATAAAACTGACTGAAGCGGTAGTGGATGGAGACAGCAATTGTGCTGTTAGGTTAACAAAGAAAGCTATGGAGAGGAAGGTATCAGCTAGAATTATATTAGACTCAGGGTTATTACCTAGCATGGACATGATAGGCGAGCAATTTGAAAGGGGAGATGTTTCTTTTAGGGAGTTATTAAGAGCTGCTAATGCAATGAAGGCGGCGGTAGCGTTATTAAAACCCGAGTTGTCGAAGTCAAAGGGCACATTTGTTGGAAAATATTTAATTGGTACAGTACCTGGGGATGCACATGATATAGGTAAGAATATTGTGATTATGATGCTGGAGCAAAATGGTTGGGAGGTTACTGATCTGGGCGTCGATGTATCAGAAGAGGAATTCTGTGAAGCGGTTAGAGAAGGTGACTATGATATTCTTGGGTTGTCTGCTTTATTGACATTTACTTTGCTAGGGGTGACTGATGTTATAAATGCACTTAAGGTTGCTGGGTTGAGGAATAAGGTGAAGATAATGGTTGGTGGTGCGCCGGTGACGCAGAAATTTGCTGATGAGGTTGGGGCTGATGCCTATGCCAAAGATGCTATTGAGGCTGTTAAAAAAGCTAAGGCTTTAATCGACAAGTGAAAGAAGATTTTTAAAAATAGAATAATTTATATGCTATCAAACAAATTACTGCCGGTGATGGTGATTCTGGCAGCTTTGGATGGAAGAACTTCATTGAGCGTACTGGAATAGATATAGCTTAGATAGACATCGCATGGATACAGTATAAAGATAGTAATTTTAGTAAAAGGCATACTATGAATTGTTTTGTGTATTGTTTAAGGAGGTGTCATTATGTGAAAGGCTATAGTTGGAGGGGATGTTTTGCTTGATGGGTTATGTATTTACGTAAAGGGAGGAAAAATCAATGAAATCTAAAATAATAATTATGATAATGGCAGCAATCCTAATAATTACTCTGGCTACTATGGGATGTGCGCCTAAGGCCGAACCGACACCGACACCGGCACCAACAACGGCACCAACAACGGCACCAACAACGGCACCAACAACGGCACCAACACCTGCTCCAGCCGAAGAGGTTATTACATGGCAGTACCAGGATAATAATCCTGCTGGTGGCACATACTATAAGTACGCACATGAGCTGTTTGAACGGATAAAAGAAGCCTCTAATGAGCGATTTATTATTAAACATTATGCTTCTGGTGAAATAGCCCCATATGGACATGAAACTGAAGCAGTTAGAGATGGATTAGTTGATATGAGCCAATCTGGTGGAGCCCTGATGAAAGGTCTTTTACCAGAGGCAGTAAGTTTAATGGGTAACTCAGGTTTCTGTTGTGGCGGAACTGCCATGGAAAATATGGCATGGTTCTACTTGGGAGATGGCATGAAATATGCCAGCGATCTTTGGAAGGACTTTGCAGTTCCTATTGGTTATGTGGCATATTCCCCAGAGATATGGCATTCTCATAAAAAAATTATAAGCATAGATGATATGAAAGGGATCAAATTTAGAGCTGTTGGCCCGTGGACTGAAATATTAAGCGAGATTGGAGTTTCAGCAGTCACTATATCAGGAGATGAACTTTATTCAGCCATGGATCGAGGCATCGTTGATGCTTTTGAATATGGTACACCCTCACTGAACTGGAGTTTGGGGTTCCAAGAAGTAGCTGAGTACGTTGGCATTCCTGGAATGCATTCCCCAGTTGGTGGAGGATACATGAAAGCCATTAACCATGATAGCTGGAATGAACTCCCTGATGACCTGAAAACGTTACTTATGCATGAGGTTGAAGCCACCTCATTTTTACATTACATGCATGCTGTAATTGCTGATTCTGATTCTTTGGAAATATTTGATTTATTTTGTGTTGAATTCTTTACACTTTTTTATTAGATTTATAGATGTTTTGGTTTATTT
>CAYVML010000196.1:0-3787 GCA_964452475.1 uncultured Dehalococcoidales bacterium | reverse complement strand
GCCTTCCTGTAAGGCAAAGGTTACAGCTTTGCGAACCTCATCACCATCACTTATAGCAAAGACTCCCAGTCCAAGCTGTGGCATTGTTACTCCGTTATTCAACCGTATCTGTGGTATCGTGCTCATCTTATTTTATCCTCTCGCCGTTATTCCCTGGTCGCTATGGTCACCATTATAGCATCGGAGAATCACCATTATCAGTACTCGTTAAATGATTCTTATCTCCAGTATACCGTGTTATAAATCAGGCTAATCCTTCGTTGGCAAATACTGAAAGAATCTTCCCGTAAAATATCCTGTTATAGTTTCCCTGTGGATAGAAGTGTTTCGCCACGTTATCAGGAAGCCTTGCCGGTTCGAAATCGTTGCTATAAATCACCTGACACTCATAGTGCAGTACGCATTCCTCTATAATCGGAGTAATTACGTTTTTACCGGCTGTGGCGGTGAGGTCGCATCTGGCAAATTTATCCACATCCCTGCCGGAATTCTTGCCACAGTACAGCACCGCTTCGCTCATTCCAGGAGTGGGTACGTTCACGGTGAACTGTTTGGTTTGTTCAATAAATTCATAGGTGAGCCTGGACGGTCGTACCATTACCAGGAACATCGGTTGTGACCAGACAATACCAATAGTACCCCAGCCGATGGTCATGACATTTCTCATCTCATCTTTTCTGACCGAGGTCAGTAATAGACCATCTCCATGGAGTGCTTCCAACGTCTGTTTTAGATAATCGGTATGGCTTACTTCTATCTTTGTTGACATCCATCCTCCTTTGTTTTTTCTATACCAGATGATATCTTATATAAAGCCACCTGTTCAATTGTACATGGTCTATGCTTTCTCCTGACGCTGTACCTGCCAGAGTGAGGGAAACCGGGTAGCTTCCTGCTTTCGCAGGAATGACATAAGGGAAGGCAGGGAGGGAGGCCACAGCCAAGAATTACAACAGGAGGTATAAACTTCAGCATCCTCACTTCTATTTACTTTGTTTATTATTACGGATAAACTTACTGTATGTCTCCCGATGCTCCCTCTGAGGGGCGTTTTTCCATAGTTAAAAAGGTGCCATTCTTCTATGGGTGGATTATCCTGCCCATCGCCGCGCTGGCATTATTTATGTCAGGGCCAGGGCAAACCTATACCATCTCGGTATTCATCGACCCTATGATCGCCGAATTAGGCTGGTCCCGTACCATGGTTTCAGGCCTGTATACTGCTGGCTCACTAACTGCTGGAGCCGCTATGGTGCTAGTTGGACGGCTGCTCGACCGCTATGGGGCGCGGGTATTGTTTACCACAGTAACCATAGTATTTGGGCTGGCTGCACTGTGGATGAGCCAGGTCTACAAGCCAGTGGAGCTATACCTTGGACTGGCAGCAGTTCGCACCCTCGGCCAGGGCTCCCTCATGCTGATTTCCACCACGATTATCTCTATCTGGTTCGTAGAGAAGCGAGGAAAGGCGGTGGCTGCCGGCATGCTGGGCATGGCCGCCTCACAGGCAATATTTCCCCCCATTACTCACTGGTTGATAGGCAACTTGGGCTGGAGAAACGCATGGGCAACACTGGGATTTGCTCTCTGGAGTGTGCTCCTGCTGCCCATATTGCTGCTTGTCCGTCGCACCCCTGAGTCCATCGGACAGCAGCCCGACGGGATAAAAGAAAGCCCCATCAACCCTGATAAGATACAGTACGCAACGGCAGTACAGGAAGCCTCCTTCTCCCTGCACCAGGCAATGAGGACTCGTACCTTCTGGTTACTGCTCGTCACCGGTACGGCACTGCCACTGCTGACGACTGCTACATTCTTTCACCATGTTTCCCTTATGGGCAGCAAAGGTATTAATCCAGGGGTCGCAGCCTCTGTATACATAGCAATTGGGCCGATGAACATGGTTGGGAATCTCACAGCCGGATTCATGGTAGACAAAGTAACTAATAGATACCTTCTGGCGGCAGGACAACTCATGCTGGCAGCCTCCCTGGTATGGCTACTTACCATCAATTCCCCCTGGCAGGCACTGGTCTATGGTGGCATAATTGGCTTTACTATCGGTTTTAGTAGCAATATCAACACGGTGATATGGGCAAATTACTTTGGACGCCGCAGCCTGGGCAGCATCCGTGGTGTGTCGACAACGAGCACGGTGATCTCGTCCGCCCTGGGTCCCCTTCCCTTCGGCTTACTGTTCGACCAAACAGGCACTTACTCACAGGCTATCCTTTTCTCGCTGGCAATACCGTTAATCTGTACTATAACCGCTCTGCTGGCCCGACCACCACGAACTGATATACCTCCGGAAGATATGTAAAATGACAACCCCTTCCCATCATTCTGAGCCTTCTCCCCCCTGTCCTTCTGAGCAAAGCGAAGAATCTCAGGGGAATACGGTAGCCTTTGACAAAGCTACGAAATCCATATACCATCAGGCCAACAATAAAAGATAAATGGAGGTTCACTGATGACAGATAAACAGCAAAAACCTGGTACCGCAGAAAAGGCCGGAAAAAGAGCCCGAGAATTGCTGGAGACATATCACGGCTGCGCACAGTGCACGCTTGTTGCACTACAGCAAGTATGTGGCATGGAAGACGAAGTGCTCTCCAAGGCTTCCGTGGTATTATCAGGTGGTGTTGGTGGAACTCAGTCGGTATGTGGAGTGCTTACTGGAGGCTGCCTGGCACTTGGTATTAAGTATGGCAGGGACACCTCGTACCTGAAAGGCACCGAGGAAGATGCAGTAGAGAAGGAGAACGAAGGACTGGAAATAGCTGGAAAGCTATGCAAGTGGTTTGAGCGCGAGTTCGGAACTACGATCTGTGCTGAGCTTAAGAAGGCTTATATGGGAACCGATTTGAGCAATAAAATCCCCTGGCAGAAGCAGATTGCGGATGACCTTAACATGCGTGGTCGCTGTCAGGACATAGCTGAGAAGACCGCCCGGAGGGTGGTTGCCATACTCGACAATCCAGAACTTGGTGTCCTGGATGAGGCCTAAAGACCAATCCAGGGAGCACAAAGTTAGCTTATATTTCCTAACCACTGGCAATGCTTGTTAATCAATCAATCTCTATTTTCATAGTGAACATGCCAGCGGTTTTTCGTCTTGTGAAGAATATCTCAATTCGCAGTCTCCTGGAGGTTCCTTGCATTGAATGAAGCCTACCTGCTGTGGGCTACGACCGGTATCGCTCTTGTAATCTCGCTGGCTGCCAGCAGGCAAAAGACTATCCAGGGACTGAGGATTGCCCTGAAGCGACTTATGGGCATTGCTCCCCACTTCCTGATAATGATACTGCTTGTCTCGATAGTTCTTTACTTTGTTTCAGACGAGATGATTGCCCACTACCTGGGTAAGGAGAATAAGTACTCTGCCGTGATTTTTGCCTCAATAATAGGCTCGATTACCTTCATGCCCGGTTTTATCGCCTTTCCGCTTGCCGGGCTGTTACTCAGCAGGGGGGTGCTGTATATGGTACTTGCTGCCTTCACCACCACGCTGATGATGGTAGGCATGGTTACCTATCCCATTGAGAAGGCATACCTGGGTACCAGGATAACAGTTTTACGGAATGTAATAAGCTTTCTTATCGCCCTGATTGTCTCAGCCGTGATGGGTATTTTCTACGGAGAAATACCATGAAACATGATAAACGCAGTGTCATAATAATTATTGCTTACGGTCTCTTCGTATGTTTCTCCTTCATGCTGGATTTCCAGCCCGGTAAGGAAATAGGGTTTAATTTCGGCAATTTTACACTGACCATGCTCCGCATCG
>CAYVML010000195.1:0-3791 GCA_964452475.1 uncultured Dehalococcoidales bacterium | reverse complement strand
ATATGCATAAATGGTAATTTTTACCAACCGCCAATGGAAAACGCCTGGTTGGAAATTATTGAAAAACAGGATTCAGCTTATCCCTATCATGATTGGAATGAGAGAATAACCGACGAGTGCTATGCTCCAAACACAGCATCCCGGATTCTAGATGGTGAAGATTATATTACTGAAATTGTAAATAACTACGCCAATATAAGTTTTAATTTTGGGCCAACGTTACTAAGCTGGTTAGAGGTAAACTCCAAAGAAACATATAATTCGATTCTTGAAGCTGATAAGTTAAGCCTGCAGAAGTTCTCCGGACATGGGTCTGCTTTAGCACAGGCATATAATCACATGATCATGCCTCTAGCAAATCATCGTGATAAATACACGCAGGTGCTGTGGGGTATAAATGACTTTGAAAAACGCTTTAATAGGAAACCTGAAGGAATGTGGCTTCCGGAGACGGCGGTTGATCTGGAAACTTTGGATATTCTGGCAGAATTTGGAATTAAATTCACAATACTTGCCCCTCATCAGGCAAAAAAGATAAGACCTATTGGAAGTGATACCTGGACTGAACTTAGTAATAGCAGTATCGACCCTACCACTGTTTATGAGGCCAGGCTGCCATCAGGTCGTAAAATAGCAATTTTCTTCTATGATGGCCCTATCTCTCGTAGTATTGCTTTCGAGGATTTGCTTACTAATGGTGAAATATTTGCAAAACGACTTATTAATGCTTATTCCAAGTCACCAACCTGGCCTCAACTTGTTCATATTGCCACTGATGGAGAAACTTATGGGCACCACCATCGTTTTGGAGATATGGCGCTTGCTTTTGCCCTACACCATATAGAAACCAATGGATTGGCACATATTACGAACTATGGGGAATATCTTGAAAAATATCCACCTGCCAATGAAATTGAAATCGCTGAAAATACGTCCTGGAGCTGTAATCATGGAATTGAACGGTGGCGGAGTAACTGCGGATGCAATGCCGGACGAAATCCAAAATGGAACCAGAAATGGAGAGCACCACTACGAGAAGCACTGGACTGGCTTCGTGATACCATAGCACCAAAATATGAAGAGAAAGCAAGAGAGCTGCTAAAAGACCCATGGGATGCCCGTAATCAATATATTAAAATAATTCTTGATCGTTCACCTCAAAACATACAAGCATTCTTAAAACAGTATCAATCGCATGACCTGACTGAGGAGGAAAACATTACTGCTCTAAAGCTTCTTGAACTACAACGCCATACTATGCTGATGTATACCAGTTGTGGGTGGTTTTTTGATGAATTATCTGGTATAGAAACTGTACAAATCATTCAGTATGCTGGACGAGCAATACAGCTGGCACAGGATATTTTTAGCGATGATTTTGAAACAAACTTCCTGGAAAAACTTGAGCGTGCGAAAGGTAATATTAAAGAGCATAGTGATGGACGCCGTGTATATGAAAAATTTGTAAAACCAGCAATGTTGGACCTTACTAAGGTTATTGCCCATTATGCTATCAGTTCCCTATTCGAGGAGCGTGGTGAGCAAGCATCAGTTTACTCTTATAGGATTGACCATGAGGAGCATCACACATCGGAGTGTGGAAAAGCAAAGCTGATAGCCGGCAAGGCAAACGTAACATCCATAGTTACACTGGAATCTAAGTACATAAGTTTTGGTGTTCTTCACTTTGGTGGTCATAATATCAACGCAGGTGTCCGCGAATACCAGGGAGAAGACCTCTATCAGACCATGCTTAAGGAACTGACCCAGACTTTTCTCGGGGCAGATTTTGCCGAGTCAGTTAGACTGTTGGATAAACATTTTGGCACCTCTACCTATTCTCTCAGGTCTCTTTTCCGTGATGAACAGCATAAAGTGCTTGATAATATCCTGCAATCAGCCTTATCTGAGATTGAAACAGCCTATTACCAAGTCTACGAGCATCATTATCCTCCAATGAGATTCCTTGCCGAGCTAGGTTATCCTATTCCCAAAAGCTATAAATCGGCTGCAACACTTATTCTTAATGCCGGCCTTCTACAGTCACTAAGCAGTGAACCTCTGGATTCCGAGCGTATCAGCAGTCTTCTGGACGAAGTGCAAACATGGCAGGTCGAACTTGATGCTGATGGTCTAAGCTATCAATTACAACAAAGTTTGGAAAGAATGATGACCAGCCTCTTATTATCTCCTGAGAATTGTAACCTGCTAAAGGAACTCAATAGTGCTACGCGGCTAGCTCTTTCAATACCTTTTTCTGTTGACTTGTGGAAAGTACAAAATTTATATCACCATTTATTTGACTCCGTATATGCTGAAATCAAGAGGAAAGCACAGGAAGGCGATACTGTAGCCCATGAGTGGAGCGACTATTTTATAGCTCTTGGGCAACAACTTTCTATGCGAATTAGCTAGATGCTTACTGTACGAATTCCTGTTAGCACATACAGAATACAATTTAACAGAAATTTTCGTTTTAAAGATGCTCTCCATCTGGTAACTTATCTACATCATTTAGGTGTCTCTGATCTTTATGCCTCTCCTATCTTAAAGGCACGTATGGGAAGTATGCACGGTTATGATGTAATAGACCCAATAAAACTAAATCCAGAACTTGGTACAAAAGAAGAGCTTAATACTTTACTGGAAGAATTGAATAGTCATGGAATAGGTTTTCTTCTTGATATTGTTCCCAATCATATGGCAATAAGCCCGGAAAATCCATGGTGGATGGATGTATTAGAAAATGGTCTATGCTCCAAATATGCCAGCTTTTTTGACATTAACTGGACATACTCTGGTAATAGGATTGTCTTACCTATTTTAAATAACCTTTATACAGAGGAACTAAGAAACCACAAGTTTGCAGTAAAACTGAAAAGGAATGGCCTTTTTCTTTGCTACAAAAAAAATTACTGGCCATTAAATATTAAGTCTTACCGTTTGCTTCTACAACGCTGTCTGGATAAAAAAGAGAAAAGCAAGTTGGACAGTAGTGAAATCTCACAAATACAAGACCTGATCTATACTATGGACGGAATCACAGATAATCAGTCTACGAATAAACAATACCAGAATCGCCAGACCTGCAAAAAAAATTTCTTGAACATCATCAATAACTCAACCAAAGTGGCTTCTGCAATGGAACAGGTAATCTCAGTTCTTCCTCTTAGAACAATGCAAACACTATTGGATGAACAATCATATCGATTAGTTTTTTGGAAGACCGGACAGAAAGAGATTAATTATCGACGTTTCTTTGATATCAATGAACTTATTGGTATTAGAGTTGAAGAGCCCGAAGTATATGCAGAGACTCATTCACTGATTCTTCAGCTTGTTAAAGAAAGGAAAATTAGTGGTCTACGGATTGACCATATTGATGGGCTTAGAAACCCGCTTCAATATCTTAAACACTTACAGAAAGATACAACCTTAGCAGGAGATATCACTAATAATCCTCGTCGGCTATACATAATTGTCGAGAAGATTTTGGCTAACACTGAAAGCTTACCACCAGAATGGCCTGTTTTCGGTACTACCGGCTACGATTTTATCAATATAGTCAATGCCTTCTCCTTATATCTTAAAGGACTAGAAATCTTGAATAATACTTACACTCTATTGACTAAGTCTGTCTTGCCCTATACCGATATCGCTTATATGAATAAAAAACTGGTCATGAGAGATTTATTTAGCGGCGAAATTTCCCAGCTGGGGGAATTTCTTATTAAACTTTCACAGCTGGTATCAAGAAACTCTGAACTTCTGCCTTTAGATATAAAGAATAG
>CAYVML010000194.1:2246-3796 GCA_964452475.1 uncultured Dehalococcoidales bacterium | reverse complement strand
CAATTTCAGAGACTTTAAGCCCAGAGTATCCAAGCCTGCGATATTCCATTCTAACTCCCTCCATGTATCGTATTTTCTGCGCTCATTATAGGATAGTCCATTATTATTTAACAAGCCGTGGGATTGTTTGGTTCCGTTCCATAGTTCAGGATAGGGAGTTATATTAACTCTTCATTCATTATCATTTCCTCATTCTATCCTTAGATTCGGAAGAACGGAACCTCAGCTTTTCATCTGTTGAACAATGACATATAAGAGTGATTAAATATGGCAGGTAAGAATATCAGAATAAAAGGAGGATTACCATGGAACAGGGTACGATACGAATAGCAGCGGAGCTATTGAAGAAGTTTGCCACCGACGTATTCACGGCGGCCGGGATGCCTCCTGATGACGCTGAGAATGAGGCAGAGGTGCTGGTATGGTCAAACCTTCGAGGCGTTGATTCTCATGGCGTCACGCGCATCACCCGCTATATGAAGGATATCGATACAGGTCTTATGAATCCGAAGCCTGAAATAAAGGTGATAAGGGAAACCCCTGTGACCATATTTGTCGAGGCCGACCATGCTTTCGGTGCAGTGGTAACCACCTTTACCATGGAGCGGGTGATTGAGAAAGCAAAAAAGTTTGGCATTGGCTGGGGGCTGATACGTAACAATACACATCAGGGTGCCCTGGGGTATTATGCCTGGATGGCAGCGCAACAGGATCTCATTGGTGTTGCCGCGGTGGCAAGCTGTCCCAGCACAGCCCCGTTTGGTGCCAGTGCGATTGGCGTCAGCAACAATCCGATTGCCTTTTCTCTACCAACAGCAATCCATAAGCCCGTTGTTTTCGATATGGCAACAAGCGTTGTCGCCCGTGGAAAGCTGACGCTGGCACAGGAGAACAGTCAACCGATACCAGAAGGCTGGGCTATCGATGGAGATGGTAATCCGACGACTGATCCAGCGAAAGCAAAGATACTGCTTCCCGCTGGAGGAGCCAAGGGTTCAGGTCTTTCATTTATTATCGAGTGCATGTCCAGTGTGCTTGCAGGCGCTCCTATCGTAGCACCGGTCTTGAAAGGGAGGCGCAGCACGGAGCATCTCCAGAACAGCTTTGTCATGGTGGTGGATATCGCCACCTTCGGTGACGTGGATGAATATAAGAAGAACGTGGACGAATTCATCGGCTGTTTTGCTGAGCTACCACCAGCGAAGGGCTTTTCTAGGGTAATGGCTCCTGGAATGCCTGAATGGGTAATCTGTGAGGAAAGGTCAAAGAACGGTATTCCTATAGCAGCAGGGACGGCTAAAAACCTGAGAGAGGTTGCCAGGCGTTTTGGGGTATCTTTGCCAGCAGAAATGCGCTAAGCTGGTCGCTAGAAATAACGGTCGCTAGACCTATAATGCTATTGTGTGCTTCATTGTGTAATTAGAAAACCGATTATAGCGGAGGGAGATATATATAAATGATAATTACCCGTCTATAATTGGTATTCCTCAGAATTATCCTGAGGTTCTAGAAAGAGGTTATCTGAGGCATATTATTGATGGACTGAAATG
>CAYVML010000194.1:0-2236 GCA_964452475.1 uncultured Dehalococcoidales bacterium | reverse complement strand
AAGCAAGGTTGGTGGCATAGACACCATTCGTGTCCTGAAAAAACTTCTAACTATTACCCCGCCGGACATTGGCGAATACGGGTGGTGTGGTTGCCATAATTATCGAGGACACTAAAACAATGCAGGCAAACAGTAACCATACTATATGATAGCTGCCCCGGTTGTCGAATACCCACCCGGCAATAATTGGGCCCATAACACCGCCCACTGCTATTAAGCCCATCATAAAGCCAAACAGAGTGCCAAGGTTCTTCCTGCCAAAGTATTCCCTCACCAAAGCCGCTCTCATTGGTAAATTGCTGCCCCAGCCAACGCCAAAAAGGATAATAAAAGGTATGAGGGGCCACATTCTTTCGTCAAGAACATAGCTAAAGAACAAAAGCCCCAAACCCACTAAGATGATGAACCCGGCTGCTATTCGTGTCTTGTTAAACCTGTCACCAAGCCAGCCGGAAGAAAGACGGCCAACGATGCTAACCAGCGGAATAGCCGTTGCCACCATGCTTGAGGTTGACCTTGCGATACCAACACTGCTGAGATAAGGCATCACGTGCACAACTACGGCACTTAACGGAAGAAATAACAGTGCCATCGCCAGCCCGATGTGCCAGAAGGCGCGGCTCTTCAGAGCCTCCTTCACCTCAATATTCACCTCCACCCCAATCGCCTGTCCTGGAACCGGCTCCTCTGATGGAATTGCGGTATTGTTCTGGTCACCATCGGGCAGGTACCCATATTGTTCAGGCTTGTGCCTGACCAGGAAGGACAATGGCACACCTATAACAAATGTGAACACAGCAAGAATAAAAATGGCAGTTCGCCAATCATATACATCGATGAGTCTGACTACTACCGGTACCAGCAGACTACCCAGAGCAAAGCCACAAGCCATTATTCCGGTGGCTATACCTGCATTTCTCCGAAACCAGTTGCTCACTGTTGCTATCAATACTGTGGGGCTAAGACCACTGATGCCAAAAGCGACTATGATAAAGGTGCCATAGAACATGCTGAGAGAGGTGACATGACTTAGCAGCATTAAAGCAAACCCAAGAAGAATAATCCCACCAAGTATCAGCCGTCTTGGACCCCAACGGTCGACAAGGAAACCCATGAGAGGGGCAAGAAGCCCCATATTCGCGCCCCGTAGCGACGCAGCCAGTGAAACCTGTGTGTAGCTCCAGCCAAACTCATTCGCAATTGGCTCAAAAAAGGCTGTGAAACCGAGGATAAAAGTACCCCCCGAATATAGGGAAAGTAAGAAGCATGCGCCGACAATCCACCAGCCGTAAAATACCCTGGACGACTTTTCGGTTAAGTCTTTCATACACACAGCTCTGCTTTAATATTCTGTCATAAGTCGCGTCAACTGCCAGTGCATCCGCCCTGTTTACAGCAACGCTTGCCACCTACATATCCTGTATGGTATTGAGCATCACCATAAACTATATTCGGGCATCAGTTGCCACCGTCCCAAACTCTATCAGTCCAGATGAAAAAATATAAGTCTTTGTATCTACGCAAGCTTGGATGCACATGATGAAGCTGGCAATGCTACTTCATTTACATTGAACGATGGTGACTGGCGTATTATAGCATGGAGAATAGTGATTTGCTGGCGAGTTTAATTATCACGCAAAACTATAACTTCTTCCGGACCAGTTCTGGGAAGCTGGGCAACTACTATAGATGTTTTTTAAAAGTCTCCGAAAGGTCTTTACGCTCTTGTTCAGTCATCGGTTTATTACGGTAAGTTCCAGGGGCTAAAGGGATTTGTACTGGCATTCCCCATGTTTTACCCTTTCGTCTGGCATAAACATGAACATGAAACCATGGAGTACTTCCTGGTAATAGCCCCCAGTTCCCGTTTGACTGAATGTTGAACCAGGGCGCCAATTTTAATTCTTCCATCGCCTTTGCGACTTTAACAGCAACTCTGAATGTCTCCACACTCAAATTTTCATCAACCAACGCAGAATCAACTATTACTTTTGGTACAACTATGACATGTAAACCTTCTTCAGATGATGTATGAGGATTGAATGGTGTAAAAACTTCAAATTTGCTATTAGACCATAATGTCCAACTTTCATTTTTCAACCTGTTCATTTTGTTCAAACCTCCGAAAAGGGATTGTATCATCATTTGCGGTTTTCACAGCGTATGGGATTGGTCTTATTAAAAGCGAATACCACTATTACGATGTAAAAGAGTTCAAACGGCTTTAAAAATATAG
>CAYVML010000193.1:0-3833 GCA_964452475.1 uncultured Dehalococcoidales bacterium | reverse complement strand
TTTTAATAGCCAGAGGAGCATGTTCTCTCGACGAACCACATCCAAAATTACTGCCAGCTACAATTATATCCCCCTGCCTAACCTTAGTAATAAAAGTGGAATCGATGTCCTCCATGCAATGGGCAGCTACTTCATCGGCATCGGACACGTTCAGATAACGAGCAGGTATTATCACATCTGTATTAACATCACTACCATACTTATGTGCCTTACCTTTCAAGGTCATTATATTACCTCCTCTGGGTTGGCAATTCTTCCAGAAATAGCACTGGCAGCAGCTACTGCAGGACTCCCCAGATAGACTTCAGCATCAGGGCTTCCCATTCTGCCAACAAAATTACGATTGGTTGTAGACAAGCAACGTTCACCAGCAGCCAAAACACCCATATGCCCTCCTAAACACGGACCACAGGTAGGAGTACTTACTGCAACGCCAGCCTCTATAAATATCTCTACTAATCCTTCTTTGAGCGCTTCCAGGTAAACTTGCTGCGTACCAGGAATGACTATGCATCTTAAATCCGGGCTGACCTTTCTACCTTTTAGCAACATAGCTGCTACCCTAAGATCATCCAGGCGCCCATTGGTGCAACTACCAATCACTACCTGATCTAGCCTTATATCACCTGCTTGACTAACTGGTTTTGTATTGGATGGAAGATGAGGGAATGCAATCTGTGGCTCAAGTGTTGAAATATCATATTCGAAATTCTTTGAATACTCTGTATCAGCGTCTGAAGCAAATACCGAATAATCATTCTTACTATGTTTGGCCATGTATTCTCTTGTTTTATTATCCACGTGGAAGAGCCCCGCTTTTGCACCTGCTTCAATAGCCATGTTTGACATTGTGAAGCGCCCACTCACCGGAAGTTCTTCAATTGCTTCACCCGTAAACTCCATAGCTGAGTATAGCGCCCCATCTATACCAATATCACCAATGGTATATAAAATTAAATCCTTACCACTAACCCATTTAGGAATCTTCCCATAATAAGTGAATTTTATCGTTGGTGGTACCTTCATCCATATCTTGCCAGTAGCCATAGCTACAGCTATATCAGTTGACCCCATTCCTGTAGCAAAAGCTCCCAGGGCTCCATAAGTGCATGTGTGAGAATCAGCTCCAATAATAACTTGACTAGGTAAAACAAATCCTTGCTCAGGTAAAAGTACATGTTCAATGCCCATTTTTTGCCCAACTTCGAAGTATATTATTCTCTGCTCTTTGGCAAACTCCCGCATCATTTTGGCTTGCTCCGCGGATTTGATGTCTTTATTAGGGCAGAAATGATCTGGGACCATGATTATTTTACCAGGGTTGAATACTTGGCTCATTCCAAGTTGTCTAAACGCCTTAATAGCTAGAGGAGCAGTAATATCATTGGATAAGGCTAAATCAACCCTGCAATTAACATAATCGCCAGGGCTGACTTCTTTCTTATCACTGTGAGTCGCAAGGATTTTTTCGGCTAACGTTGCCATTGAAATTGCCTCCCTTTTTAAAATGGTATTTCTTTAATCTTTCTTCGGTATAAGTAACGTAATTACTGCAATAAGTGTAACCACTACAGAAATCAGATACATCCCCCCACCTGCAGCTAAACCTATGGCTGCTGAAATCCAAATGCATGCTGCGCTGGTTAGTCCTGCTATCCCTTTATTATGGAGATCCTGAAAGATTACACCTGCGCCAATAAACCCAATTCCAGCTACTACTCCAGCAGCTACACGTGAAGCATCGAATGTGCTACCTTCATAGCCACAAATGGAAATAATGTTATATAACGCCGCACCAACGGTAATCAGAACATGAGTACGTAATCCGGCAACCTTGCCAAATCGTTCTCGCTCATAACCAATTGCAGCTCCCAGAACAGTTGCCAGTAGCAAGCGCAGTACTATTTCCAAGTTTGAGATCAATCAGTTGTCTCTCTTTCAATACTTCTCTTATTTATCAGCCGATTCAGTGCATTCATATATGCTTTGGCACTGGCAACGATTATATCAGTGGAGGCTCCACGTCCAGTATAGGTAATACCTTCACTTTCAATCTTTATTAATACCTCTCCTATAGCATCTATTCCTCCAGTCAGTGATTTTATAGTGAATTCAGTGAGCTTATTAGGAATACCTACTATACGATTTATAGCCTTATAGATAGCATCCACAGGACCTGTACCTAAAGCAGCGTCGGCTAGACTTTGTCCATCTGGACTTATCAGCCTTACAGTGGCTGTAGGAAGACTATGGTCACCGCAAACAACTTCTACATGGTCTAGATGATATGATCCCGTTGTAGTTCTATGTTCTTCAGCTATTAGAGATTCAATATCACGATCGGTGACTTCTTTTTTCTTATCAGCTATATCTTTAAAGCTCTGGAAAGCATTCTTAAGTTCACTTTCAGCAAGTGTATATCCAAGTTCAGCCAATCTTTCCCTAAAAGCATGCCTCCCGCTTGATTTACCCAGTACCAGGTTGCTAGATGAAAGCCCAATCGACTTCGGATCCATGATTTCATAAGTGATTGCTTTTTTAATTAACCCATCCTGGTGGATTCCAGACTGGTGACTGAATGCATTCGCTCCTACAATGGCCTTATTGGGTTGTACTGGAAATCCAATGAGTTCACTTACAAGACGGCTTGTTTTGCTAATCTGAGTGGTATCAACACCAGTAGTAAATTGTAGCAGGTCATGGCGAATCTCAATTGCCATAACAATCTCTTCCAACGCAGCATTCCCTGCTCGCTCACCAATGCCATTGACCGTACATTCAACCTGTCGTGCACCATGAGATAGTGCAGCAAGGCTATTGGCTACTGCCAACCCTAAATCGTTGTGGCAGTGAACACTCACGATAGCTTTGTTTATGTTTGGTACATTGAGTATAACATTATGAATCAATCCGCCAAATTCTGTCGGAGTTGAATAGCCCACAGTATCAGGTATGTTTATTGTTGTTGCTCCAGCATTGATAGCTACTTCAATGATACGGTAGAGATAGTTTGGCTCAGCGCGGCTGGCATCCATAGGGGAAAATTCAACATCATCAGTATAGCTCCTGGCATGTTTTACCATCTCTCTTGTCTTTTCCAGAATTTCTTCCCGGCTTTTATTTAACTGGTAAAGGAGATGTATATCTGATGCAGAGAGAAAGACATGTATTCGTGGACAATCAGCTTCTTTAATTGCCTCCCAGGCTCTATCTATGGCCTCAGCGTTTGCATGGCATAAAGCGCAAATTATTGGTCGTCGGATTTCTCTACTGATTAGCTGGACTGCTCTAAATTCTCCCGGTGAACTAATAGGAAAACCAGCTTCGATGACATCGACACCCAGTTTATCCAGTTGTCGAGCTATCTCTAACTTTTCCCGTGCATCTAAGCTGAAGCCTGCCGCTTGTTCTCCATCCCGCAAAGTGGTGTCAAAAATTATTATTTTGTTCATAATCTCTCTATGTCATCATATCCCTGAGTTCTTTCCCTACTATTTCCATTGGATGCTCCGCATTTTTCCGTCTTATAGCATTGAAGCTAGGGCGTCCAGCCTTATTTTCCAGTATCCATTCCTTAGCAAAGGTACCATCTTGAATATCAGCTAGAATTTGTCTCATTGCTTGCTTTACCGAATCATTAATAACTCGTGGCCCACGAGTATAATCTCCATATTCAGCGGTATCGCTTACAGAGTAACGCATATAGTTTAAGCCTCCCTGATACATGAGATCAACAATTAATTTTAATTCATGAAAGCATTCAAAATAAGCATTCTCAGGTTGATAGCCAGCTTCTACCAGTGTCTCAAAACCAGCTTTGACCAGAGCAGCGA
>CAYVML010000192.1:0-3835 GCA_964452475.1 uncultured Dehalococcoidales bacterium | reverse complement strand
CTACATGGGACAAAATCCTATTTGCTTCAGAATGCTGATGGGCAAATCCTGGAGACACACAGTATCTCCGCCGGGCTGGACTATCCAGGAGTAGGACCGGAGCATGCCTACTTTAAAGTAACAGGGCGTGCCAGCTATGTTACGGTGAAAGATAGAGATGCACTGGAAGGATTCCATCTCCTCTGTAAAACCGAGGGGATTATTCCAGCACTTGAGTCAGCTCATGCCGTATTCTATGCCGTAAAGTTAGCAGGCTCACTGGATAAAGAGAATATTATTATGGTCAATTTAAGCGGTCGTGGTGATAAAGACCTGGATATCGTAATCAAAGAATCCGGGGGTAGCCTGTGAGCAGCATATCCTCTGTTTTTAGCAGACCAAATCATAAGGCTCTTATCGCCTATATTACCGTGGGTTATCCCTCTATTGAAGCAACGCTGGAGCTAGTACCGCTTCTCGCCAGAAATGGATGCGATATAGTAGAATTGGGAGTTCCTTTCTCAGACCCACTGGCTGATGGCGCTACCATCCAGAAGGCAGATTTCCATGCCCTGCAGAATGGAGTCACCTTAAAAGTATGCATCGACATAGCCAGAGAACTACAGCAGAAGGTCAAAATACCCCTGGTCATGATGAGCTATTTCAACCCTGTTTATAAATATGGCTGCGAGAACTTCTGTAATGACAGCACTGATTCTGGCATTGACGGTTTAATCATAGCTGACCTGCCTCCAGAGGAGAGTAACGAACTGGAAGCTGCTACCAGAAATAATGACCTTGATCTTATATATCTCCTTGCTCCCACCAGTGATAAAGAGCGTATCAAGCTTATAGCTCGAAAATCCCGTGGTTTCATATACCTTGTTTCAGTGACCGGAACTACCGGTGCAAGAAAAAGCCTTCCTCCGGGACTGAATACTTTCGTCTCCAGGGTAAGGAAAGTAGCAAACCAGCCACTTTGTATTGGCTTCGGAATATCCACAGCTCAGCAAGCCAGGCAGGTAGCCACAATAGCAGATGGCATAATTGTAGGCAGCCGCATTATCCAGCTAATTGAATCCAGTGGCAGTTCCTTTATTCCTGTCCAGGAATTTGTAAGTGAGTTGAGAAATGCGCTTGACAATCCATATTGAATATTTATTACATTGTATGTATCATAATGTAAACTTAACAAGCTCCTGGAGGGGATTAAAAATGCCTGCCTGGAGTTTACAATAGAACAGCAATAACACAGAGGAGAATTTCAGATAGCAAGCCATTCTAAGAAACGCTCTGTGGTTGGAAACAGGTCAGCAGTAACACAGCAAAAATGGATAATCCGTACAGGTTTTCAACCAGGCGACATTGGTGATATCACCCATCTTCACGGAGTTGTCTACGCCCACGAATACAGTTTCGGGCCGGAATTCGAGGGTTATGTCGCTGCCGGCATCGCCGAATTTGTAGAAACGTTCAATCCCGACCTTAGCAGGATATGGCTGGCTGAGGCGGAGGGAAGGTTAATCGGTTGCATTGCTGTTTTCGGCCGTTCAGATTCACTGGCACAACTCCGCTGGTTCATCACTCACCCTGATTTCCGGGGCATCGGACTGGGTCGGCAGCTACTCTCCAAAGCGATGCGGTTCTGTAATGGATGTAGCTACAAAACGATCTACCTTTGGACCATTGACAATCTGGAGGCAGCCATTCACCTGTACCAGAGCTTTGGATTTAAAAAGACAGGAGATACCATTCATCATAACTGGACAAAGACCGTTATCCAGCAGAAATACGAGCTAAAGAAGGACACTTAGTTTCACTGTTTAACTGGGGCGGATACGAGTAACAGTTTTACTCCAGATGAATTCATCAACCTCCTTATCCGACCTGTATTTTGTTATATCGTAACGCTCGTGATGCACAATGTCTCGCAGCTCCCGGCGAAATGCAGCTCTTTCTCTCACCGGAACGAGCGCTCGCGTTTTTTTCTCTTTATCTATGTCGGGGTACCCTATGGGCATAATGTGATCAACCGTAAATGACTCAGGAATAGCAAGCAGCCTCTTTACTGCTACCTCTGGAGGCCCCCACTGAATTGTTGCCCAGGCGGTAGCCAGACCAAAGCTGGCCGCAGCCAGTTGCATGGAATAAGCACAGATAGCCAGACTCTGGCGCAACAGTTCTCTCCCTCTCAATAAAACAGGGTATGCCTGCTGCAGTCGCCGGTCGCCACAGACCACGATTAGAACCGGCGCAGTGAACAGTTGAGCTTGAACCGCCACCTTGAAATTGAAGGTAACATCCCTTCTCTTCGCTTCCCCATAATTAGAGACAAGCTCTTTCGATATCGCTCTCTTCATCACAGAATCTGTAACCACCACAAACTCCCAGGGCTGGCTGTTTGCTGCTGACGGCGAATACCTCGCCATATCAAGTACTTTATATATCACTTCTGTCGGCACCAGATCCGCTCTGAACCTGCGATAACTTCTCCTATCCTTGGCTAATTCCAGTAAGTCCTGATAATCCATAGTCATCCTCCATTACAATCAGTGGATAGAGCACACTGATAACTACTAATATTTCCCTTCCAGGCAAAAGAATATTCAACTATCATTCCTATCGAACTGTAATTATTCTATCACCAGAGCTGAGGTTAGCAAACAGCCAGCCATTGACATTGCTTGCCGAGAACTCTATAGTACTGAGACAATACAGGGGTACCTATCCTGGAGTTGTTCAGCTACACAGAACCCACTAAAAGCGTAGTGAAAATTCCCGAATGGTGCTCACTAAACCCATGGAGGTGATGTTACAGTGATAGAAGGAAAAATCAGCTATTTCTCCAATACTGGTTCAGAGAACACCCTTGAGGTATTCACTATCGCCAAGCTCAGGGCTGCAGAACTTGAAGTTAAGACCATCCTGGTGGCCTCTACCACTGGAGCGACCGCAGTAGAGGCTACCAAATTCTTTACTGGAATAAATGTAATTGCAGTAACTCACGCCGCAGGATATAAGAAGCCGAATACCCAGGAGTTCACCGAGGAAAACAGGCGAAAAGTCGAGGCGCACGACGGGCAAATACTCACCGCTGCACATGCCTTCGCCGGATTGAGCAGGGCAATGCGCAAGAAATTCGATATGTATCTGCTGGGAGAAGATGTAGCCAACACTCTGCGCATCTTCGGACATGGCACAAAGGTGGCCTGCGAAATTGCACTCATGGCGGCTGATGCTGGACTGGTACGCACCGATGAGGATGTCATCTCAATAGGTGGCACCGGACATGGAGCCGATACTGCTCTTGTACTCAAAGCTGTTAACTCCGATGACTTCTTTGACTTAAAGGTCAGAGAAATCCTCTGTAAGCCACACTTCTAGCTATTCCTGTCATACTATCAACAGAAGGCTATCCTGAATTTAATTCAAAGCTTAAGGAGTCTATTTTATATTGGGAGGGAGAGAAAATGATAACAGGCGCGGACCACTTTAGCTTCACAGTAAGCAACCTGGAGGAAGCAATCCACTTTTTCTGCGACATACTGGGTTTAAAAGCAAATCCAGTAGTGGAAAGAAAGGGTAGCTTCCCTGAGAAACTTGTCGGGGTGCCAGCCGCCGGGTACAAGCTATGCAATGTGTTAACGCCAGATAACGTTGTCCTTGAACTTATGGAATACACGTATCCTAAAGGAACAACTATAGATTTAAGTACCTGGAACACAGGAGTAGCTCATGTGGCTTTTAAAGTTGATGATATCCAGCAGACATACGAAGAGCTAACTCAAAAAGGTATCAAGTTCCGCGACGAACCATTTGTTCGCCCTTTATCTGACCCTAAAAACCCGCAGGGGGT